>JAYEFV010000547.1:0-7096 GCA_034658755.1 Thermodesulfobacteriota bacterium
ATCCTGGGGACCTGTCTTCTCACCGGTGCTTTTTCGCTCAACAAGAAAAAATTACTGAACTACCTGGTCGTAACGCTGCTTCTGACCGGCGCTGTCATTGGCGGCACCCGCGTGTATTTTAGTCATTTTGTGAAGAATATCTACACTAAAGACAAGGCCCTGGTTGAGATGCATCTGTTGCGTAATCCGGTGAAGGCAAAAGTCCACAAATCGCTGCCACCACCTCTGCCCCCACACGATCCAAGAAAATCCCGCATGGATGAGATTCATAGACGGGGGTTTATGCGTGTGGGTTACCTCAAAGACCAGCTCCCCTATGCATTCAGAAATACCAAAGGACAACTGGTGGGCTTTGACATCGAGATGGCCCACGAATTGGCAAGGACGCTGGATGTAACCCTCGAGTTCGTGCTCCTCGAGAGAGACAAGACGGCTGTAGAGCGGCTGAACGCGGGCTACTGTGACATCATCATGTCAGGGATCAGGATCACTCCGAAGAGAGCTGAGGTGATGACCTTCTCGGAACCCTATATGGACGAGACCATGGCCTTCGTCGTCAAGGACTACCGCAGAGATGAATTCAACAGCTGGGAGGCCATCGAAAAGTTAGATGCTCCCAAGATCGGTATAGGCGGCAACGTTCCATACTACATTTCGAAACTCCGGGATTATCTTCCTAAAGCGGAAATCGTGATACTTAATTCACCCCGGGAGTTCTTAAAGAATAAAAGAAAGGATCTCGACGCCCTTTTGTTCACTGCCGAGGCTGGATCAGCCTGGACCCTTCTGTACCCCGACTACACGGTTGTGGTCCCCCAACCGGGTATCATTGCCGTACCGCTGGCCTATCCCCTTGCCTACGGCGATCAGAAAATGGCAGACTACATGAACTCATGGATCGAGCTGAAAAAGAAAGACAAGACTATTGAAAAACACTATAACTACTGGATCCTAGGCCAGGGTGCCACCAAGAAAGAGCCCAGATGGTCGGTTATACGTAATGTCCTTCACTGGGTCGACTAATCCCGGCTATCCAGCCATAGCGACCGCTCCATCGGAGGCAGCTACCCGCGAAAAGCGCGAAGGGAATTCAAACTTAAATATAAACATAGTGTATATATGAATATGCATATATACACTTGACATCTACATATTTAATGTGTATGATTTGAAATGGTTAAAAAAGGAGATTGGTCATGGAACAGGTTAATGCACTAAAAATAAGAAATAATTTGGGTAAAATACTTGATCAGCTCAATAAGACGGGTGAGCCGATTCTGATCAGCAAAGGCAGGAAATTGCGTGCTGTGCTTGTGACACCCGAAGACTTTGAAAAACGGTTTTTAGATTATAGAGTTAAGGAGGACAAAAAGCGCCTGCTGAATACAATGCTTGCTTTAAAAAAAAAGAAAAAAGAATCCTTAGAGAGCATAGAAATACTCAGACAACTAAGGGGGTATAGGGAATGATCTGGGTTGTCGATGCTTCTGTGGCGCTTCGCTGGTATCTTGAAGAAGAAACCGATGATTATGCCGATGAAGTGCTGAAAAAGATCGTCGACAAACCAGCCCTATTTGCAGTTCCGGAACTCTTCGCATTTGAAGTATACGCTGTTTTACAACGCCTTCATACAAACGGCCTTTGGGCTTTTCGAAAAGGCATCATTCCACTCCTTCAGGGCGGCATACTCAGGCATCCAATGACAGAAGATCTCGCAGTTAAAGCGAACCGATTCGTAAAGAAAGGTCTTACAGGATATGATGCGTGTTATGCTGCTTTGGCTTTGGACCTGAAAGGTTGCTGGCTCACCTATGACAAAAAAGCCCACAAACTGATCATGGTTGAAAAGATATCCTGCCTGCTTTCTGATGGTTTGCCTGAAGGATGGTCGTTCTGACGGTCTTTTAAAAGGAGGACGATATGGCGCGCAGTTTGTACATTGCCGGTATTGAGCCACGAAGCGGCAAATCCGTGGCTGCGCTTGGTATTATGGAAATATTATCCAGACGTATCCGGAAAATCGGGTATTTCAGGCCTGTAATTCCATCCGGGGAAAAACCGGATAACAATATCCAGCTCATCAAAACCCGCTACAATCTGAGTTCGGCGTATGAAGATATGTATGCCTATACCAATGAAGATGCCCAAGACATATCAGCAGAGGGGGGCAATGACGCACTTTTCAAAGACATCTTGAACAAGTATAAAATCCTGGAAGACAAATGTGATTTTGTATTGTGCGAAGGGACGGATTTCACCGGGGTTACTTCCGCCTTTGAATTCGATTTTAATGCTGATGTCGCCAATAATCTGGGATGTCCGATCCTGGTCCTGGTGAACGGGCGTGGCAGATCACCCGAGAATGTTCTTGAGGCCGTGCAGATGGCACAGAAATCCTTTGAAAATAAAGGCTGTACCATTTTAGCGATGATCATAAACCGGGTTGACCCGGAAAAAATAGACACTCTTGCCAGTAAATTAGAAAAAACAGGTTTAGATCAGGCACTCCTATTCGTTCTGCCCGAAGACCCGGCCCTCGATAAACCAACCGTCGGTGATATCGCCGACGCCTTAAACGCCGAAATTATCCAGGGTGAGCCGGAAGGATTAAACCGTGAAGTTCATAACTTCAAGGTGGCGGCCATGAACTTGCCCCATTTTCTGGATCATATTGCAGATGGTGATTTGATTATTACCCCGGGAGATCGTGCCGACTTGATTTTAGGAAGTCTGGCAGCTCACGTATCTGAAACATATCCGACTATAGCCGGTCTGCTGCTGAGCGGAGGATTTACTCCCGAATACCAGGTTCAGCGCCTGGTGGAAGGCTTCAGAAAACAGTCTTCTGTTCCGGTGATTAGTGTCAAAACCGACACTCACACAACTGCATTGAATGCCAGCTCAGTCCGCCCGACACTTGCTCCTGAAAACGAACGTAAAATTGCTGTTGCTTTGGGCATTTTTGAATCCCATGTCGATCCGCAAAGGCTTGAGGATCGTATCGATGTGGTACGCTCAAAGCGGGTGACACCGATAATGTTTGAATACAAATTGCTGGAACGGGCCACTGCCGGCCGCCAGCACATCGTATTGCCGGAAGGCATAGAAGATCGCATTTTAAGAGCCAGCGAAATTTTGCTGCGGCGCCTGGTAGTGGAAATTACCTTGCTGGGGGATGTGGATGAAATTCAACGCAAGATTAGCAAACTAGGTCTCAATTTGGAAGGAGTCAATTTTATCGATCCGCCCAAATCGGAGCTACTCGTAAATTATGCATCCACATATTACAAGTTGCGCAAGCATAAAGGCATATCTGAGGACATGGCCAGAGATACCATGACGGATGTGAGCTACTTCGGTACCATGATGGTCTACAAAGGCGATGCTGACGGCATGGTCTCCGGAGCCATCCATACCACTGGAGATACCATCAGGCCGGCGCTTCAGATTATTCGCACCCAGCCGGGAGTTTCGGTTGTCTCCAGTGTATTTCTCATGTGCCTGGCAGACCGGGTTCTCCTATACGGGGATTGTGCGGTAAACCCCGATCCAACTGCCGAGCAACTGGCGGATATTGCCATCAGTTCAGCCGAAACGGCCCGTATTTATGGAATTGAACCTCTGGTTGCCATGTGCTCATATTCGACCGGGGATTCCGGTAGTGGGCAGGAGGTCGATAAGGTGCGAGACGCCACCCTCATTGCACGCGACCGCCGGCCGGATCTAAAGATTGAAGGACCTATTCAATATGATGCGGCCGTGGATGCAGGGGTAGCCCGGAAGAAACTACCGGAAAGTGAGATTGCCGGTAAAGCCACGGTTTTTATCTTCCCGGATTTAAACACCGGCAACAATCTCTACAAAGCCGTGCAACGTTCAGCGAATGCGGTTGCCATCGGACCGGTTCTGCAAGGGTTGAATAAACCGGTCAACGATTTGAGTCGTGGCTGCACTATCCCCGATATTGTTAACACCGTGGCTATTACGGCTATACAGGTGCAGGCCGCGAATGAACCACAGGCGACAGCTTTATAGCTAAGGCAAGATCATGAAAATACTTGTGATTAATTCCGGCAGTTCTTCCATCAAATATCAGCTTTTTGATATGGCGGATAAGAGCGTTATGGCAAGTGGTGTTTTAGAGCAAATCGGTGAGCCTGATAGCCGGCTGGCTTATAACAAACGCAACCCAGCCGGTGAAATGGAAGCAATCATCAAAACCGGGCCCGTTGCCGATCACCAAGAGGGTTTCCGGCTGATCAGTGCTGTACTCCGGGAAGCGGGTGATACTCTGGATGCAGATAAATTGTCTGGCATTGGCCATCGAGTGGTGCATGGTGGTGAGGAGTTCCACGAACCGACGATCATCAATCAGAAGGTGATCGACACTATTCGCAACCTGATTCCCCTGGCGCCCCTTCATAATCCGGCCAATCTGCTGGGCATTGAAGTTACCATGGAAAGCGTACCAAAGGTGCCACAGGTAGCAGTATTTGATACGGCCTTTCATCAGTCGATTCCCATTCACGCATTTCGTTATGCGATTCCACAGCATCTTTACGAAGCTCATCAGGTGCGCCGCTATGGTTTCCACGGCACATCGCACCATTATGTCGCGCAACAGGCGGCAAAATTTCTAAAACGACCCCTTAAATCATTAAACTTGATTACGCTTCACCTGGGAAACGGGGCCAGTGCAGCGGCGATCAAGGGCGGAAAGAGTATCGACACATCCATGGGGATGACACCTCTGGAAGGCTTGATAATGGGAACCCGCAGCGGTGATATTGACCCGGCTATTATCTTTTATCTGGGAAGAAAAACCGGTCTGGGCCGGGACGCGGTGGAATCCATTCTTAACAAAGAAAGCGGGCTAAAGGGCATCTGCGGCGTCAACGACATGCACGAAATCGGAGAACTTGCACAGGCGGGTAATCCCCAGGCGCGATTGGCTATTGAGATGGTTTGTTACCGCATCAAAAAATACATTGGCGCCTACTATGCGGTGTTGGGCAAGTTCGATACCCTGGTTTTTACCGGAGGAATCGGGGAAAATGCTTCATTCATTCGCGTCGGCGTCTGCCTGGGGCTGTCTCATCTGGGAATCGAAGTTGACCCCGAGAAAAATAATCTTAGATCAAAGGAAGCATTTGAAATTCAGACTGAAAGCAGCCCTGTGAAGGTGTTGGTTATTCCCACAAATGAAGAACTTCAAATCGCGGAAGAAACTCTTGCAACCATAAAAAGGAACTCGTGAGGAGGAATCCGGATGAAAAGGAAATGGAAGATCTCGCTGATGATAATATTTTGCAGTTTGTGGCTGGTCGTCTCAGGAGTTGGAGGGGTGTTGGCGGCTGCCGAAGATTCTCATGACGCCAAACCCTTTCCCCGCAGTCTGAATAGTTATAATGATAAGGACATTCCAGGCATACTCGCCGTTCTCAAAAATCGAGTCAAACAGGAACCTTTTAATCTGGTGGCCACTCTGATCTTTCTGGGTGCCATCCTGCACACCTTTCTGTCCAGCAAATTTCTGGCCATTGCCCATAAATGGGAAAAGGAACTCCAGGAAAAAATTGATCGGAAGGAGGTGCCAAAATATTCTGTACATCATGGTGCCGAGCTGTTTCATTTTTTCGGTGAGGTGGAAGTTGTTTTCGGACTATGGGTTATAGCCCTAACTTGGGCAATTGTTTTTTTCTATGACAGGGCAACATGGGTTAATTACATCAGCCATGATGTTAATTTTACTGAGCCCCTGTTCGTTGTAACAGTAATGATCCTCGCAGCAAGCAGACCGATATTGAAACTGACTGAATCCATCATGCGGCGTATTGCCGGCATGATGGGAGGAAGTTTGGCTGCCTGGTGGCTGACGATTCTGACAATCGGACCGATCCTTGGCTCTCTGATTACCGAACCGGCTGCCATGACAATATGCGCCCTGCTATTGGCAGGAAAACTGTATGATCTAGATCCCACAGAGAATTTCAAATATGCAACCATTGGTTTACTCTTTGTGAATATCTCGGTTGGGGGCACTTTGAGTCATTTCGCGGCGCCACCGGTTCTTATGGTGGCAGGTCCATGGGACTGGGGAATGATCCATATGCTCAGCAATTTTGGCTGGAAGGCTGTGCTGGGGATAACCATCTCAAACGGGCTTTATTTTTTCATCTTTCGCAACGAATTAAAAAAGCTCGAAGCAGAACACAGCCTGCGAAGTCTCAAGGATCATATTCAGCGCACCTTTATGAGGCGGGTAGATATGATGATTGAGTTTGAAAAAATCGGCCCCATTATCTCCGCAGAAATGAACATCAAAGAAAATGTTGAACAGAAGATTGAAAAACTAATGGCCGAAATAAAAAATCGCCTGGCAACCCGCTATTTACCAGGGATTATTAAAAAAGGAATTGATCCGAAACTGGTGAAAGAGGCATTCGACCAGCGGTTTGAAGAATTGAAGTTGCTGGCAATTCAAGAAGTGGTTCCCGGAATCCTTCCACCTGAAAAGCGGGCGCCTTTTATTGATCCCACATGGGACAAACGTGATGACAAGGTGCCCTTTTTGGTGACAATTATTCACGTTTTGTTTATGGCTTGGATTATATGGAATGCCCATCATCCCCAGCTATTTATCCCGGGCCTCCTCTTTTTCCTGGGTTTTGTGGTGGTCAGTGCTCCATATCAAAACAGTATAGATCTTGTGTCCCCAATGCTTGTCGGTTTTTTTCTCGGCGGTTTGGTGATTCATGGTGGTGTGCAGGGATGGTGGATTGCTCCTGTGCTTGGGAATCTGAAAGAGATTCCACTGATGTTTATTTCAACAGTTCTTACCGCATTTAATGATAATGCGGCAATCACCTTCCTGAGCACACTTATCCCGGGATTTACGGATGAGCTGAAATATGCGGTAATGTCAGGAGCAGTAGCCGGTGGCGGCCTGACAGTCATTGCCAATGCCCCTAATCCTGCCGGACAATCAATTTTGAAAAAATATTTCACCAATGGAGTTTCTGGAGGAAAGCTGCTTAAAGGAAGTATTTTTCCAACGATCATTGCCTGGCTCTGCTTTCTGATTTTTCGTTAATGC
>JAYEFV010000548.1:0-1533 GCA_034658755.1 Thermodesulfobacteriota bacterium
ACCGGGTGAACAACTGGCTTTCGCTGGGCGGTGGTCCGCAGATCATGTATGCCGAGCTTGAATTAAAAGCCAAAGCCCCGCCTCCCAACGGCAACGGTGAGGTCAAAATCGACGGTAATGACGTGGCTTTTGGTTTCGGCCTTGGTGCTCTGGTGGAACTGAGTGAGCGCACCAGATTCGGCATTGTCTACCAATCGGAAATCGAACCGGAGTTCGATGGCGATGTCAAGCTTTCGCCACCGGGGCTTGAGGCCGGCACCGATACCAAGATCACACTGGCGCGGTTCATCCGCGTTTCCGGCTATCACGAGCTCAATGATCGCTGGGCGCTGCTCGGAACCGTGGGCTGGGAAGATTGGAGCGCATTTAAGGATGTCAACATCTCCACCGGCCGGGGCTCCCAAAAGATTCCGCGCAACTGGGATGATACCTGGAAGTTCGCTGCCGGCGTGCATTTCCGTCCGGTGGATAACTGGCTGCTGCAACTTGGTTTTTCCTACGACACCAGCCCGGTGGACTCTAAGGACCGCACACCCGACATGCCCATCGATCGGCAGATTCGCTATGCCACCGGGGTCCAGTATAAATGGAGTGACCGGCTCTCGGTCGGGGGACAGTTTGTGTACGCCGACTACGGCAAGGCCAAAATAGATAACGATTTACTCAAAGGCGATTACAAAAGAAACGATATTTTATTTTTTGCCATGAACGCCAACTGGAAATTTTAAGGAATGTAAGGACTTAGGGGACGTTGGTGAAAGGTTGATATATGGTCGATCTTGCCATCTGCTATATTCCGGTTGCTTTCTCTGATTTCCTTAGTTGTTTAAATCAAAAATATCATTTTCGATCTTTTCTCTACGACTGTCCTTACGGCCACGGCTTGCCAATTTGCTGACCGCGGAAGGGGATAAACTCAACATGCTTGCCACATTTGCACCGCTGATTTTCAATTTATCTTCCGCTATAGCACAAATAATCGACCGCGCATGCGCAACGGTTCTTTGCCTACTTGAACTTGCTAAAAGACTCGGATCGATTTCGAAATGATTCGCAACTGCAGCGATGAGTTTGTCAAGATTCAAACCTTTTGCGATGGCAAACGTTTTCTTTTCATATTCCTCGTTGGCTTGTTTTAATACTGAATCGACAAAATCACTGCTGCCCAAAATTCGTTCATCACTAACAGCCCTTAAACCGGTTGAACGAATGGCCTTTAGGGCTGACCAGCCGCCGGAAGATCGAACCAAACCGCCGCCTACAAGATCGGGTCTTTGGCCCAGGGAAATCCCCTTGGATACAAAACCGGAATATGCCCTTCGGGCAGTCCTAACGGTTTTGCCAAACAACCTGAGCACATAATCCGTATGCTGCCATGAATGTTCGATTTTGCCCATTAAAACAGAGTGACCGCATCGAGGATATAAGTTCAAATTCTTTATATCTTTTACAATGCCGGCTCGAATTGGATTCAGATGAATGTATCGAACCAACTCAAGCAAATAAAGATCTTCTTCGCACAAAATAGATTTG
>JAYEFV010000548.1:1633-7088 GCA_034658755.1 Thermodesulfobacteriota bacterium
GTGACCGCATCGAGGATATAAGTTCAAATTCTTTATATCTTTTACAATGCCGGCTCGAATTGGATTCAGATGAATGTATCGAACCAACTCAAGCAAATAAAGATCTTCTTCGCACAAAATAGATTTGCCGTGCCCAGTTAAATCTAATAATATCTTAATTGGAGAAACGTGTTTTCGTCAGAATGAGTTTAAGAAAAGGTGCATTTGGCAAAAACTATTTAACCGGGGTATCGATTCTGAAACAAATGGCCGTGACGTTTATGACGGCGATTGAACTGTTGCGCATAACCGGTCAATAGCCGTCGCATTACCGTTGATAGGGGCGCATGACCGGTTCTTAAAAGCAAGTGGACATGGTTGGTCATTTGCGCCCAGGCATAGCAGGGCGTTGAGGTGTCGGTTAAAATGTTGCATAGGCGCTCAATAAAGTTTTTATAGTCTTGAGAATCAGTAAAAATGGGCTTGCGCTCAATCCCGCGTATGATGATGTGCTGAAGCGCTCCAGGTGCATCTATGCGTGCTTTTCGTGGCATATTTCATCAGCTATCATATATCAACTAATAAGTCAACCTTTCACCAACGTCCCCTAAGTTCGAGTCTGGGCTATTCGCGTCCATTTGCGGTTTCAATATGTTGTCTTTCTTCAATCAAGCGTCGTCCCCACTCCAGCTCGCGCTGTAGTTCTTCTTCAGTGGGCAGATAGAGCATGTACTTAGATGCAAAGATTTGTTTGCTGTCGTTAAGCACGGAGTACCGTGCAATGGCCTCGTTCTTTTCAGAGCAGAGAATCAGCCCGATGGTCGGATTATCATCCTCGGCGATGAAAAGGTCATCAAACATGCGGACATAGCTGTCCATCTGACCGATATCTTGATGGGTAAGTTTGGCAATCTTGAGGTCAATCAGCAGGTAGCACTTCAGAATACAGTTATAAAAAACAAGATCGACATAGAAAAATTCGTCTTCGTACTGAAGACGTTTTTGTCGGGCAACAAAAGCAAAGCCTTTTCCCAATTCCAGAAGGAATGACTGAATGTTGTCTATAATTGCAGATTCCAGTTTTGATTCGCGGATTTGCTTAGAATCAGGCAAACCAAGAAAGTCAAGTATATAAGGATCTTTCATGCTATCGGTTGGGGTTTTTATAACTTGTCCTTCTTTTGCTAACTCAAGAACCCCGTCTTTATCTCTGCTTTTCAGAAGTCGCGCAAAAAGAAAAGAGTGAATCTGCCGCTCCAGAACAGGAATGCTCCAGCCCTCTTTCTCGGCTTCAATTTCATAAAAAAGACGCTCATTTTTGTTCTCAATTTTGGTCAGGGTCCGATAGTGCGACCAGCTCAGGCTTGGGGAAAAACCTTGAATATATTCACTTTTTTCAACAGCCAAGCTTAAATCATCCAAAACTCCACAAGGCTCGTGGAGTTTTTCCATGGAAATCAATTCTCCACAAGCCTTGTGGAGAATCTTGGGTTACCGATTTGAGTACACAACATAGAACTGCCTGAAATACCATAAATTTGTTGAAGAGAATCCTTTGCCGTATTTTTTATTCAACTTTGCAGAAAGCTCTTTAATGATTTGCTTGCCATACTCAGCCCGATTCTCACCCTTTTGAAGCTCCTGGACTATCTCCCGTCCGATGTGCCAGTAGGCGAGCACCATTTCGCTATTAACGGTACGAACAACATTAGTTCGTGCTTGCTCCAGAATGATTACTACACGATCAAATAAACTATTGCCGTTCCGAGTTGTCAATTCGTGTCTATTAGTGTCCATTCGCGGTTCCTATTCCAATACAATCCGCACTTGCCATGGCTCGAAATCGCCACCACCTGACTATTAGTGTCAATAATAAATCACAAATCAAGTGTGACCCCATTTTCCGGTATTTGACCTGGCTGCCGGCAGACAGGTGTCATAGTTAATGATAAAATCCAGCTCTTCGTCGGTAAAGCCTTAGTGTTTTACAAGCACCTGGTCGATTTGGTATCAAAAATCAGTATGGTTTGAGCTTCAATTTTGTAGAAACTTAAAAACTTAAAAGCGTGCCCCTCTGCCAAAATTAACTTTATACAAGATTTTTAAAGGAAATCAACACATTTTGAGGTTTGAAATTATGACGGTGAATGCAGGATTCAAGCATCGGGATACTTTGAAGATTTGGTTCCCACATCAAAAGCGAAAACGGTCAAAGGCGACAGAAAAAATACCACCAATGAGTGGGGTATTTTCAATGGTCCCTTTGCCTGGGATTTCATGATACTTTCTCTTATCTTATCAAAGGATCATGGGCGACTGTGACCTATAGAAAATATCTAAGGTTGAAAAACGCTTACTTGCTCATCATTATTTATTTGCGTTCTGTACGAGCATATCTGAAAGTTTCATAATTAGTGCCTGAACGAAAACTGTCTTTTCCGCCAATATCTGCGTCAGACTCAAATTTTAATCCTCGAAATACTACCAGTATTACTGTGGTTAAAATTTTCGTCTTCCTTGATCTTAACGAAAAATCCTAGTTTTCGTTCGGGCACTAGGTAATCACCTTTGGAACGATAAAATTTCCATCCTCTTTTTCAGGGGCATTGGAAAGTGCCGAATCACTGTCAAAATTTTGTTTTTCATCATCGTCCCGAAAGGCATTGGTCAAAAAAATGGCATGAGAGGTTGGCGTCACACCCTGGGTGTCAACTGATTTTAATGTATCGACATATTCCAATATTGTTCCAATTTGTACGGCAAACTTGTCTATAAGCACCTTATCAACATCAAGACGGGCAAGGTTTGCCACATGAAGGACTTCCTCTTTTGTTATTTTCATAATATCTCCATAAAGGATTGAATATTGAAAATTGAATATTAAATGATGAGGCTTCGCGCCATTATTATAATTTTACCACGAAGCTCACGAAGGAAAAGAAGAATAAAATATATAATCTTCGTGCTCTTCGTGTACTTCGTGGTGTTATCAAACTTTTTTTGCTAAAAAAATATACAAAATTCAATTTAAGAAACTATCGCTGAACGATGATTGATTTTATCTTTTCTTTTTTCAACCGGTTGAATGTGACGCTGGCTTCGGCTCTGTTTTTGAAATACCCTATCCTTATCCTATAAAAGATGCCCTTGCCTGGAATCTTTCCGATGCTCCTATATGCAGGGTATCCTCTTTTTTTTAACTTTGCCACCAGGTTGTCGGCGACTTTTAAATCTTTTAATGCGGCTACCTGAATGGTAAAATTTTTATTGTCTTTAACTGGTGTTATAGAAATGACGGGCTTCTCTTTTCGAGTTGTTGCGGTCTTTTTGGATACGAGCGTTTTTTTTGTCTTAGAAACGGCTTTTTTAGGCAACGGCGTTGGTTTATTTTGGGGTATATCCTCTTTTAGGCTCTCTTCTTCGCCGGTATTTTTCAGAGCATCGTAAAACTCCATCTGGGTCTTGTTGTCCGCGGAAGCTGAATCCAGTTTATATCGGTCGAATTCCTTCTTGATAACTGCTTCCTTTAAAGCGGCCAATTCGTTTTCGAGCTTTTCGATATCAAACCGTACAGGGACGGTTCCTCTTCCCACGAAGATCCCCAGGACAAACATCCACGCACATGCAAAAAAGGTCAGGCAAATCCACAGGGTTACCCCTTTGAGTGTCCACTGAGTCGAGGATTTCTTTTTTTTAGGCGAAGCCTTTTCTTTTTTCCCCATAATTTTAAACGATAAGCCACAAAGACACCAAAGATTATAATATAATTCTTTTGGTTGTCTAAAAACAACTATGTCCTGTCCAAAACCTTGTTTGAAAAAGTGGTCCTCTAAAGGTTTCTATCGGTGCAGTAAATATCCAATGTCGAATTCTCAATATCCAATTTCCAAGTTTTTGTAAGTAGGTTACATCCTATCAGGGGCAGATACACCCAACAGTGTCAATCCGTTTCGTATGACTTTTTGAACCGCCAGTACCATATAGAGCCGGCCCCGGGACAATTGAGGTTCATCAGACAGGACCCTGTGCTTATTGTAATAGGCATGAAAACAAGCCGCAAGGTCCATGAGATAAAATGTTATGCGATGAGGTTCCATGAATTTTGCACTGTTTTTTAAAACATCCGGATAACGGGCCATGGTTTTCAGAAGGTTAATTTCCTCGGGTTCTTTAAGCATTGCCATGGCCTTTTGCTCACCGGTGATATCGTCTAAACTCCTTTCTCGCGCCTTGCGGGCAATACTCGATATTCGGGCATGCACGTATTGAACGTAAAAAACCGGATTATCGTTGGTCTTTTTCTTTGCCAGCTCCAGGTCAAAATCGAGCGGGCTTTCATAATGGCGGGTTAAAAAAATAAATCTTGCGGCATCTTTTCCGACTTCTTTAATGACATCACTTAGGGTAACAAATTCACCGGCCCGGGTGGACATGGCAACAGGCTCACCACCACGCAGGAGATTGACAAGCTGAACAAGTATGACTTTGAATCGATTTCTATTAAAACCCGACGCTTGGATAGCACCCGTTACCCGTGAAATATATCCGTGGTGGTCAGCACCCCAGACATCTATCACCCGTTCAAACCCTCGTTCAAACTTATCCATGTGATATGCGATATCAGACGCAAAATAAGTGGTCTGGCCGTTTTTGCGAACCACTACGCGATCTTTTTCATCTCCGAACTCTGTGGTTTTAAACCACAAGGCGCCGTCTTTTTCGTATATAATATCCTTATCTCGAAAATGGTCTATAACAGTTCCCACCTTGCCGGAATCATAAAGGCTCTGTTCACTGAACCATTTGTCAAACTCGATTCCGAAGTTCGTAAGATCATGCCGGATCTGTTCAATAATACGTTCTGCCGCAAAATGCGCACAATATGAAATCGACGTTTCTTCATCCTGATCCAGAAGCGTTTTTCCCTTGCGATCGATTATATTTTTTGCAAAATCGTTAATATAATCGCCCTGATAACAGTCTTGAGAAAACTGAATCTTTTTTCCCAGCAACTCTTTATATCGAAGAAAAACAGATCTGCCCAGCGTATGTATCTGGCGACCCGAATCGTTGATATAATATTCCTTTTGAACATCATATCCGCAAAACCGTAAGATGTTCGCCACGCTGTCGCCAACAGCAGCACCCCGTCCGTGTCCGACATGCAAAGGCCCTGTTGGATTGGAGCTTACAAATTCCACCTGGATTTTTTCACCATTGCCCATATCCGAAGCGCCATAACGGATATCTTCTTGATGGATTTTGTGTAACACAGGATACCAGGACCATATGTTTACAAAAAAATTGATAAAGCCGGGACCGGCAATCTCTGTTTTTGCCAAAATACTGTCAGGATCTGTGACATGTTTTAAAATCGATTCTGCAATCTTTCGCGGGGGCATCTTCTGGACAGATGCCATAACCATTGCAATGTTTGTTGAAAAATCACCATGCGATTCTATTTTGGGCACTTCGA
>JAYEFV010000549.1:0-7079 GCA_034658755.1 Thermodesulfobacteriota bacterium
TGGCAATGTGGTTGGAAGTATTGGCAGTGTGGTTCCGCTTTTTAAAAAACAGATTGCAAAGGGTGGCCCGGTTACGGTCACACATCCCGAGGTAACACGATACTTCATGACAATCCCGGAGGCCAGTCAGCTTATTCTTCAGGCAGGTTCCATGGGCAAAGGTGGGGAAATATTTTTATTGGATATGGGCACATCAATCAAGATTGACGACATTGCTCGCGATCTTATTCGTCTGTCCGGATTTGAACCTGACGTTGACATCAAGATCGAATATATCGGTCTAAGACCCGGTGAGAAGCTTTATGAGGAGCTAATCATTGAGGGAGAAGATATTGTCCCAACAACTCATGATAAAATCATGGCGTTAAAGGGCACCGAGTGCAATCTGCAGCTTTTGAATGGCAAAATCGATATATTGACTAAAATCGCCGAAGATCATGAGATAGAAAAGATTAAAGCAAAGCTTCAAGAGATTGTGCCGGAATATAAGCTTGTATAAACTGTTTTTAAAAATGAGGCATAAAATAGTTACATATATGATTGAAATAAAAAAAATGAAAATTCTTGGTGGAAAGAACCTCCCACCTTTGTGGTTGCGTTTTAACAGACTTCAATCCACTTCCAATAAACTCATGGGAGGCCTTCCTTACCCCAAAGGGGTGTTTCGATTCTACAGTCACGAGGATCAAGAACATTGGAAGATAGAGATGACTATAAACCGCCCAGGCCACCGGCGCAGCATGATTTAATTACTCTTTGTCGTGAATTAAATGCATGTGGGGTTAAATATATTGTCATTGGCGGCATGGCTGTCGTCCAACAAGGATTTCTTAGGACAACTGAAGATATAGACCTTCTTTTGGAGGAATCTCGAAAAAATCAGCAAAAAGTTAAAAAAGCTCTGGAAATCCTGCCGGATAAAGCTGTTCTTGAAATGGATGATGACGATCTTGACACTTATGTTGTTGTTAGAGTCGTAGATGAAATTGTTGTTGATCTTATGTTGAAAGCCTGTGGAATTTCGTATAATAAAGCCATCAAAGAAGTTGATATAGTCACCATCAAAGGAGTTGATATTCCTTTTGCTTCAGCCGAATTGCTATTCAAAATGAAACAAACTGTTCGACAGAAGGATGAAATTGACAGAATATACCTTAAAAGAAAAATCGAGGTAGAAAGATGAATAAAACTTCAAATTAAAAACTTTTGTAAAAAGCAATTTTTTAACTTTTTATGAAAACATCAATATTGTATAAAAGTCTGCAAAAGCCGTGATAATCGATTTCGTACGACACGGCTTTTTATTTTTAATAACAACAAAGGCTTGAAAAGTAATTCTTCCGGGTTAGATTGTAATCTTGTTAATAGAATTATTGAAATTAGTTTAAATGTAAATTGTTACTTAATTATAATAAGTTTGAGATCTGGTATGAAAGACAGAAACTTTTTAAGAATTGATAAACTTCTGCAAAAAGGTGTTAAGATTTTAAATCCTCAGAGTGTTGAAATCGGCCCTGAAGTTGACACTGATAGGATTTCCGGTGATGGGGTTGTTATTCATGCGGGGTGCAAGCTGTATGGGAGTTCCACCCTTATTTTGCGAGATACAAAGCTGGGGTATGAAGGTCCTGTCACCATTGAAAATTGTCAGGTTGGATCTCAGGTTGAGCTTAAAGCGGGCTTTTTCAGGAATGCCGTTTTTCTGAAGAAATCGAGTATGGGTTCAGGTTCCAATGTTCGGGAGGGAACAATATTTGAAGAGGAATCGAGCGCTGCCCACACGGTCGGATTGAAACAAACCATTCTTTTCCCTTATGTGACTCTGGGGAGTTTGATCAATTTTTGTGACTGCTTAATGTCCGGCGGTACAAGCCGAAAAAACCACAGTGAAGTTGGAAGTTCTTACATTCATTTTAACTATACACCCAATCAAGACAAGGCCACCCCGTCTCTAATTGGCGATGTGCCCAGGGGGGTTATGCTGAATCAGCGCCCGATATTCCTGGGAGGGCAGGGCGGTCTTGTGGGTCCGTGCCGCCTGGAATTCGGCACTGTCATAGCAGCCGGTTCAATATTTCGAAAGGACGAATTAAGGCCTGAACGCCTACTTTTTGGAGGCATGGGCAAAAGTGGAAATATTCCGTTTATGCCTGGAAAATATTATAACATCAAACGGATAACGCATAATAACATTATTTATATTGCAAACCTGATCGCTCTCGATCACTGGTATACTCATGTACGCTCACAGTTTTTATCAGATGATTTCCCGGAACCTCTTTTTGATGGCTTAAAAGAAAAGCTCGACATGACAATTGCTGAAAGAATACATAGATTTAAAGCGCTAAGCCAAAAGATGTCTGATTCTGTCAGAGCCTATCAATACCGTACAAAAGAAAAAGAAAATGAATTTCGCCTCGTTCTGCAGCAGAAAAAAGAGCTTTATAAGAGATGGACTGAACTGGAAGAAAATTTTAAATATCAGCGTAATACAGAAGAAAAGACGAGTTTGAGAGATATTTTTCTGGAAAAGATCGATATTGGCATCAAAACATCAGGCAAGGATTACATTTCAGTGATAAAAGGACTGTCAATTGAAGATAGAAATGCCGGTACCGGTTGGCTTCAAGGAATTGTTGACTCCATAACTGCTAAAGCACTTAATATCATACCGTCATTTGTCTAATCCGGACAAGCCGGAACCAAAAATATTTGCCACAAAGGCACAAAGACACGAAGGATTTTATTTTGTTATTCGTTCTTAGTGTCTTTGTGCCTTGGTGGCGAAAAGAAAAAAGTTTTGCCACAAAAAGCACATAAGTTACAACTAAGGAACTAAATAAAAGGATTGGATAATGGGCAAACTTTTCGGCACAGATGGAATAAGGGGTGTTGCCAACCAATATCCGATGACACCTGAAATGGCTGTAACTATCGGAAGAGCTGTTGCAGCGATTTTAAAAAATGATTTTAAGCGATCAAAAATTGTCATTGGTAAGGATACCCGTATTTCCGGGGATATGCTGGAACATGCTCTGGTCTCCGGTATTTGCTCCATGGGTGTGGATGCGTATCTTGTAGGGATTCTTCCTACTCCCGGTGTGGCTTTTATGACGTCCTCAACCGGCGCAAATGCCGGCATTGTGATTTCTGCATCCCACAATCCTTATTATGACAACGGAATAAAAATCTTTAAAAATAATGGTTATAAGCTTTCCGATGAAGAAGAAGATGAAATTGAACAGCTTGCATTTAATAAGGGCATTGCTTCATCGCCAAAATCGGTGCAGGATACCGGCCGTGTTTATGAAATCGCTGATGCCGGTCGCACTTACGGAAATTTTCTGAAACGCACCGTTTCGGAGAATTATTATTTCAAAGACATAAAGATCGTCATCGATTGTTCAAACGGTGCAACATTTGAAGTTGCACCGGCAATTTTTACCGAACTTGGCGCAAAAGTTAAAACACTTTATAGTAACCCTGACGGTAAGAATATTAATGATAACTGTGGATCCCAACATCCTGAGAACCTGAAAAAAAGTGTTATTAAAAATGGAGCCGATATCGGCTTTGCCTTTGATGGAGACGGCGACAGGCTTATTGCTGTTGATGAAAAAGGGACTGTTGCAACAGGTGACCAGATACTGGTGGTTTTTGCAAAGTTCATGAAACAAAAAGGGCTTCTCAAAGGCAATCAGGTGGTCAGCACGCTCATGAGCAACATGGGGCTTGGGCAGGCCTTAAAAGAAATGAGTATAAAACATTTGACGGCAAAGGTTGGGGATCGTTATGTTATGGAAAAAATGGTTTCTTCAGGGGCTATTCTTGGGGGAGAAGATTCCGGCCACATGATTTTCTTAAATTACCACACAACCGGAGATGGTATTCTTGCCGCCTTAAGACTGATTGAAGCCATGAAGGAGGAATCAAAACCGCTGTCCGAGCTGTGTAAAATAATGACGGTATTTCCACAGGTCCTCGTAAACGTAGATGTTGCTCGCAAACCGGACCTCAAAAATGTTCCGGATATCAAAGATGCAATAAAATCGGTTGAAAGTGTGCTGGGGAAAAAGGGTAGGGTGGTTGTTCGTTACTCCGGAACACAGCAAATTTGCAGGGTCATGGTAGAAGGGCCTACCATTAGTCAAACCCGCAAGTACTGCAGACAACTTGCTGATATTATAAAGATAACTCTCGGAAAGTAATGCCTAAAATTTATGTTATGTTATTTCGTGTGTATTCGTGTTCATCCGTGGTTTTATTTAACCGCAAATGTTATAAAAGTCAATCCCTACTACCTAATATTCTGAGCAACATAAGAAACAGGTTTATAAAATCTAAATACAATGTTAAAGCACCTAAAATTGCACCTTTTCTAATGGTTCCGCCGTCAAGCCCGTCTGGCTGTGAAAGCGCCATTGTCCTGAGCTTCTGGGTGTCATATGCTGTCAGCCCTACAAAAACGATCACACCTATATAACTGACAATCAGGCTCATTCCCGAACTGCGTATAAATAGGTTGACAACCGATGCAATAACAATACCGATAAGTCCCATAAACATGAACTGACCCATTCCGGTCAGATCACGTTTTGTTACCATGCCGTAAACACTGGATGCAATAAAAGTAGCGGCACAGATAAAAAATGTTGATGTGATCGAAGATTTTGTATAAATAAGAAATATTGCAGAAAGTGTCGCACCGTTTAACGCAGCATAAAGAACGAACAAGGAGGTTGCGGTCGACGCCTGCATTTTTTGGACCCTCGCACTGATGCTGAAAACAAGGGCAAGTTCACCGATTATCAAACCAAAAAATATTATTTGATTTCCAAAGATCAATCTCATCATAGTTTCGCTGTTTGATACAAAATATGCTACAAAACCTGTGATTCCAAGGCCGATGGCCATCCAGTTATAGACACTTCGTATAAATTCGTTAACTTGAATTTGGGTCCGTGTCCTTTTAAGCGGAATTGATTGCATTATGTCCTCCTGTATATCAGTTTCGAGACCTTTGCAAAAAAAGGTAGATTTATAAATAACACAGAAAATTGGTTTTGCAAGATTAAATCGCTTTTTATTTTATTGTCAGATGTTGTTTTATAGAGCTCTGATTATCATGAAACCCGAGCAAACCTATCAGGATTTGAAAGAACTTGCCGAAAAACTCTACGTCACCGTATCAGAGCAAAATCTTCGCAGTACCGGAATTAAGGTTAAAAGCGGGTTCTGTAAGGTTAAAGGAAAAAATATTCTTATCATGGACAAACTGTTACCGTTTCAAGATAAAAATGAAATCCTCGCAGCTTGGCTAAGCAAACTGCCCCATGAAAATATTTTTATCGTCCCGGCTTTGCGTGAATTTTTAGATAAATATTCCAAATCGAACGATCCGGAAAAGTGAAAGTGAGTGAACTAAAGTTGACGGTCTCGTAAAAAGTCAGGAATTCGCTTTTGTCGTCATTCCGTCCCGGATCGGGGTCCGGGATGACGGCCAAGCCGGAATCCAGTAAATTCAATTACTTCTGGATGCCGGATCAAGTCCGGCATGACGGTGTTGGGACTTTTTACGAAGCCGTCAAAGTTTGAAGTGACTAAAGTTTAATCCGTTAAATGATCTTATTTTAAATTATGGATTCAAAAAAAGCAGGGTGATAGTTAGAATACAAGCCTACCAATACAGACCCTTTGTAAAAGTTTACATAATATACCTTATCAGACGTCAATAAAATTATTTTAATATGGCAGAATAGAATTGCTGGCTTGTTCAGGTTTTGGTTGAATGGGATTTTCAACTGTGATAGTCTTTTTATTGTCATTGCTCACGGGTTCAACCTTTAACATTCAACGGTTACGAGACTCACAGTTAACCCTGAACCTCTAAATCGTGAACGCTTAGTTTTTTCTATCTTGAGACCTTAATGAACTCACACCCCGGTATCCAACACTCCGAATCATCCTGCATGGATAAACGGCGTATTTATACCGTTTCCGAACTAACAGCCAAAATTAAAGTCTTACTTGAAGATAGCTTCCCATTTATCTGGATATGCGGAGAAATATCGAATTTAAGAATTCCGACTTCAGGGCATTTTTATTTTACATTAAAAGATAAAAAAGCCCAGATAAACGCGGTAATGTTTCGTGGACAGAACCGAAATTTAAGATTTATGCCCGAAAATGGCATAAGTGTAACCGGAATTGGCAGGGTAAGTGTTTATGGGCCAAGGGGTAACTATCAGATAATATTAGAATATCTCGAACCCGAAGGTAGAGGAGCAATACAGTTGGCCTTTGAACAACTAAAGGAACGACTTACAGCCGAAGGGCTCTTTGATGAAAAACATAAAAAGCCCCTGCCCTTTTTACCAGGCAAAATCAGCATAATAACCTCGCCTACCGGTGCTGTGGTTCATGACATTCTAAAAATCATTAACAGACGGTTTTCAAACATTTATATTGAAATCATTCCGGTCAAAGTGCAAGGTGACGGATCTGAAATGGAAATTGTGTCGGGACTTGAGACGATCAATGATCGGTCTGATTCGGATGTTGTGATCCTTGCGAGAGGCGGCGGTTCTCTGGAAGATTTTCATGCTTTTAATTCTGAAGATGTTGCCAGGGCTGTTTTTGCATCCAAGATTCCAATAATTTCGGCCGTAGGTCACGAAACCGATTTTACCATAGCGGATTTTGTTGCCGACCTCCGGGCGCCAACACCGTCGGCCGCAGCCGAATTGGTAGTTCCGCTTAAGTTTCATCTGTTTAAAAAAAAGGCTGAACTTACAAGTACGTTAATAATTAGGATTTCACGATATATTGAACATCTTCAAATTCTTGTAAAAGAAATGTCAAATCGGTTGGTAGATCCGAATAAAAGAACGGGGGATTTGAGACTCAGAACAGATGATCTGCTTTCACGACTTATCCGGACATTTAAAAAAAATATCATTCAACAGCATGAACGGCTTGAATGGCGGTTTGACAAACTTAACTCGCACAATCCCTTAATCTATACAAATAAAGCTAATGAAAAGCTTGATCAAAACTATAATAACCTACTAACTTATATA
>JAYEFV010000550.1:0-1616 GCA_034658755.1 Thermodesulfobacteriota bacterium
ATTTAAAAAACCAAACCTCTTGGGAAAGGTCTATGAGGTTTGGTTTTTTTATTTTAAGACGTGAACTTATCTTAGATGAATTTTAAGGCAAATCCGCCGTTCAAAGGAGGAATTAAATATGAAAAGAATAGTTTTAATAGGCCTTGCATTCCTACTTCTTTGTCCAGTTATGGTCAATGCCACTGATCTGGAAAAGATCAAAATTGCGGTTGCGTCTTGTGATAAAACTGCAAAAGCCTCTGTAAGCAATGAAGCTGCCAAATGTCCTTATTATCTTATGTTTGACAGTAAAGGGAAAATGACCGAGGTTATTGATAACCCATACGGGAATGCAAACCGCGGCGCCGGGCCTTCAGCGGCAAATTTCCTTGCCCAGCAAGGCGTTACTATTGTAATTGCCGGAAATTTTGGCTCGAAAATGATTAATACACTGAAAAACAAAGATATAACTCACTTTGAGTTTAAGGGCCGTGTTGATGACGCTGTAAAAAGAGTTTTAAAATAAATTGAGATGTTTTTTGATGAATTCGGGATGAAAGTATTAAGGAGGATATGATGGCTTTGGTCGAAATCGATAACATTTCTAAAAACTATCAGATGGGTGAGGTTCAGGTGCAGGCGCTCAGAAATGTGACCCTTAATATTGAGGAGGCTGCCTTCGTATCGTTTGTGGGTCCCTCAGGAAGTGGGAAAACCACCATGTTGAACCTCATCGGATGTCTGGATAAACCTACGCAAGGAAAAATTGCCGTAGACGGAAGACAGGTAAATGATCTGGATCGCAAACAGGGCGCAATTTTTAGAGGTTCTGTTTTCGGATTTATCTTTCAGGCATTTAACCTTTTTCCGGTGCTGACCGTCCATGAGAACGTGGAATATCCACTGGTGATGATTAAAAATGAGCCGACATCAGACCGCAAAGAAAAGGTGGTGAAAGTACTTGAAGCCGTAGGGATGCTTGAGCAGCAAAATAAACGTCCTGACCAGCTTTCAGGTGGTCAGAAGCAGCGGGTCGCCGTGGCCCGGGCACTTGTGACCCGCCCGAAACTGGTACTGGCCGATGAACCCACGGCAAACCTTGACCACAAAACCGCCGTAAACGTTATTCGTCTTATGCGGGACATGCGGGATAAATTCAACACGACATTCATCTTCTCCACCCATGATCCCGGCATTATGGAAGAGGCGGAGATCATCCACACTCTTGAAGATGGCCAACTTACTCACTCAACGCCACGACCATTAAGTGGAAAGGAAGAGAAAAATGATTCGGATATTTAAAATAGCCGTTCGAAATCTGATGCGCTACAAGAGACGAACCCTGCTCACCTCTCTGCTGATCACCATGGGAGTCCTGATGGTTATTCTTTTTTCAGGCCTGTCCGGATCATTCAAGGCCATGATGATCGGCCAGATTACCGATGCCAACCTTTCCCAGATACAGATTCATAAAAAAGGGTATGTCTCGTCCATGGATTCAATCCCTTTAAACCTCAACCTGAATAGTAAGGGATACGCCAAAATCGAAGATGTTTTAAAAAGTAATCCCTCTGTTGATGCCTGGGCGCCAAGGATAAAGCTCGGCGCCATGCTGAGTAACTATTCAGAGACCACCA
>JAYEFV010000551.1:0-7059 GCA_034658755.1 Thermodesulfobacteriota bacterium
AAAGAAGACATTCATCGGGTGGATCGAAAAATAGATGCTCAATCCGAAGAATTAATGCGCCGCCAGCGTCTTACAGATAGAAAAATGGAAGAACTGGATCGAAAGCTTTCTGATTTGGACGAAAAGACGTTTAAATCTGAATGGGCCCAGCGTATTCGATTCGGCGGTGATATTCGCCTTCGCTATCAGGGGAACTATTATGATGAAGACAATGCCCTGTTGCTGGACCCGAATGATCCGGACCGGCTATTGAATACAACGAACGATCGAAGTCGCATGCGCTACCGCGTGAGGCTGGGGATGAAAGTCAAAATCGTCGATCCCAGGGACGTTAATGTGGGCAAGGTAGAAGTGGGTGTTCGATTGTCCACAGGCAACCAAAAGAACCCGGTGTCTACGAATGATACATTTGGAGATTATTTCAATAACGACGGCATTGTGTTTGATCGTGCCTACTTGAAATACACCTACAAAGCGGACGAACCCCTGTGGGGCAAAAACATTCCGCAATTCATGGCCACCGGCGGCAGAATTCCCAATCCCTGGTTTTATACGAATTTGCTATGGGACCATGATCTTAATTTCGAAGGGGCAGCCATAAACTTTTACACGGATACTCAAGACATCACTCAATGGAAAGGCTTTTTGACGGCAGGCGTATTTCCGCTACAAGAGGATGCATTTTCATCATCATGTGATAAGTGGTTGTATGCCGGTCAGGTCGGTTTTGAATATAAACCGCGATTCGACGTTGCGACCAAGCTGGGGTTTGCATACTATGATTATGACAATATCGTCGGAGAGGTGAACGATCCTTTACGCCCAGGAGAGAAGGATTGTTCCGCACCGTTGTTCTTTCAGAAAGGAAACACACTGTTCGATATCGACCCGTCATCCAATATAAAGCCGGCGCTTGCGTCGGATTATAAACTGGTCAATATTACCGGAAAGTTCGATCTTGGAATATATCACCCTGTCCATATTATCTTGATCGGAGATTATGTAAAGAATATCGGCTTTGATCGGAAAGAAGTTGCTCAGCGGACGGGCAACCCCGATGTTTCCGAAGAAGATGAGGGTTATCAAATCGGAATGACGGTGGGGTATCCAAAGATTAATGAATTTGGTGAATGGAACGTTTTCTTTACCTATAGATATTTAGAAGCCGATGCTGTTTTGGATGCCTTCACGGACTCTGACTTTCATGATGGCGGTACAAACGCCAAAGGCTGGATTTTGGGTGGAAGTCTGGGCCTTTATCGAAATCTTTGGCTAAAGGCGCGTTGGCTGACCTCCAATGAAATTTCAGGCCCGCAGTTGTCCATTGATACGCTTCAGGTGGATTTGAATGCCCGATTTTAAATTTGAAATCGCCGCTGACTATCAAAGCGGAAATCCCAATATTTCACCCCAATTGATTTTTTAAACAAAATGGTCACGATTGTGAGAAAGCGAACTAACATTATGAGCCCAAAGCTATCCAAAATCATTGCCAGGGGTTTTTTATTTGCTTTGATCGGCATCTGTAGTTTCTTGGGTTATCAAGATTTTCAGCTTCATAAAGAGAAGAAATTCCTTGAAAGCCAGGTCGTTCAGCTAAACCGAAAGGCGTCGGCATTAAAAAGGAAGTATGCTGAAGAAAAGGCCCGGGTGGCGGCATTTCAACGTGCGAAACTGGCTGTGGAAGCCCAAAAACGGGAAGCCGAGTCTAAATTGGCAAAGCTGAAAAAGGAAAACCAAGAATTGCTTAAATCTCAAAATAATCTTCAGAAGCAATTCGAAAGCCGAACAAAGGGATATGAAACAAAAATAGCAAAACTTACTGAGCATCTGTCCCGAATTAAAACAGAACTCAAAGAAATGAAGGCCCGGCTTAAAACGGCATCCAAGACCATTACAAAACGTGATGCCGAAGTGAATCGAATGACCGAGGAAATACAAAACCTGGAAGCCGACCTGGAGACAAGGCGTCGGGAAATCGAACGCACCCGAGGTCACAATAAAAAACTCGTCAACATTGCCGAAGAAATACTGCTTCGATATGAGAAAAAAGGAACCGGCCAGATTATTATGCAAAACGAACCAATGACCCAGTTCAAAAAAGTCGAATTTGAACATTTGCGGCAGGAATATTTGGACAAGATAGATAAGGAAGCGCTTATTGAAGATGAAGAATAATACTATCCGAATCTTTTGGTAATGCAGCCCCAGGGCAAACCCATTTGAATCCCAATATAGGGAGAACGCTCCACCGAAATCAAATACGGTTACCCTGAATGCGGCCCTGAGTTTATTTTCATTACTAATAAAAAGGCCTCTCGAAGATTTTCATGAAATATTCGTGATAGGGATTAATTCAAAGGAACAAATCCGACCTTTTTTACCAGCTGTTGACCTTTTTGAGGGTTCAGAACGTAATTGATAAACCCGATGACTTCCTCGTTCGGCCAGCCCGGCGTAAACATGAACAGGGGGCGGCTGATCGGATAGCTTCCGTTCAGAGTCGTTTCTTGGGACCCCATAATTCCATCCACCGTCAAGGGCTTCACACCCGTATTTAAATAGCCGAGTCCGATATAGCCGATGGCATTTTTGTTCTTGGCAACGGTCTGAACCACCGCACCGTTGGAAGCCTGGAGGAGCGCTCCGGGGAAGACCCTTTCTTTATTCATGACTTTCTTTTCCCATACTTCATACGTACCGGAAGACGTATCCCGTGAGACCACCACAACTTTTCGGTTGGGACCGCCAAGTTCTCTCCAGTTGTTGAAGCGTCCTTTGTATATCGCTTTCAATTGGGTCAGGCTGATATTTTGAATCGTGTTGCTGGGATGAACAACGGGTACGATGCAGTCGTAGGCAATGCGGAAAGGAACCGGATACACACCTCGACCGATCGCGAGCTGTACTTCTTTGTTTTTAATGAACCTCGAACTGTCGGCAATGTCACAGGTACCATCAATCAGAGCCTTGATACCATTGCCGGAGCCTCCGCCGGAAATAGAAATGTTCATTTTCGGAAATTCTTTCATATAGGATTCCGCTATCATTTGTGCAATGGGCAACACCGTTGTAGAACCCTTGATGACTAAACTTTCCGCCCACACAACATGGGTGGAAGCCATCAAAAAAAGAGCAATCACTGTCATAAAGAACCAATTTCGCTTTTTCATTTCTCCCCCTCCTTTTGGTAAATAATAAAAATGGCATAAATATTTCTAAATAGATGCTTATTGTTAGCAGATTATTAAATTTAAGCTTAAATTCAATTTGAGCATTAAAAATTTCCTTCCTTGGTTTGGTGAGAACAAAACATTATCCACACACTAAAATCTAACATTCATTTAATAATAGTTTAATGTTTTTCATGCAAAATTCAGGTAGTAACAGTTCATAGGACCAGCGTTCAAAGTCCAATGCGCAAAATTCATTCAGGCATCAGGATTCTCCGATAACTCTGAACTCTAATCCCTGAACCCTGAACACCAGACAAGGAAAAGACAAATGAGAATGAATGGTATGAATGTAAAACGCTACTGGGTGTCACGGGCTACGGCCGGTATCATCGGCGTTGTTTTTATCAGCGCCGGAATCATAAAGGGACTCGATATTGAACTGTTTATCAGGCAGATCAAATATTACGGCATCATCGATCATCGGATATTGTTGGTCGCATGTGCCTGGAGCCTGATATCGCTGGAGTTTGCTCTTGGTTTGGCCCTGATGGTTTACTATCGGCCAAAAATCATTCTGGCCGTCACCGGCGCTCTTATGATCCTTTTTATCTTGGTTACAGCTCGGGCGTGGATGGCCGGAACGCTGGAAGACTGCGGATGTTTCGGGACGCTTCTAAAACGGTCTCCCGGTACTGCAATAATCGAAGATTTCCTTTTGCTTGGGGGTGTATGCCTGGCATGGGCAGCTTATCAGCAAAATTCGAACCCGGAAAGACGGTTAAAATGGGTTATTCCGGCAATTGGCTGTGTAGTCGGACTCATTATTCCCCTGGCAAGCGGGTTCTCATTATTCGGCTTAAGCAACGCCCATGTAGAAAACAATGATTTGGACCTCACGAATATTCAGGTGCTCGCTCCCGGAAGTATAGATTTAAGAAATGGCACGCATCTTATTGTCATCATGAGCACAGGCTGCGCGCACTGTCAGGATGCGGTTGCAGAGCTAAACTGTATGGTGGAAGACAATGAGCTGTTTGATGTCGTCTCTCTTTGCGCCGACTGTGAAGAAGACCGGAATAGATTTGTAGAGGAATTCAAACCTGTATATCCGGTGGCTCAAATCGAAGAAGACGATTTCTGGAAACTCATCGGCCAAGGCGAAGTGCCGAGATTTATCCTGGTTCAAAACAGCAAAATCCAAAAAGTTTGGGACGAAAACGTTCCGGATTGGGAAACGATTATGAAAGTGCTGCATTCGTAAAAGAAAATGCATAATAAATTCTTGACATTCAAAACTGCTTCAGATAATTGATACACAAAGGTGCCAATTTGGGCTTAATAGGGAATCCCGTGCAAATCGGGAGCGGTCCCGCCGCTGTAACCCCGCCCTTTTCGAAAGAAAAGGAACCCTTTCAGCAACAATGTGCCACTGTTCCGTACAAGCGGGATGGGAAGGCTGCTGGAGGGGCGGGGGAGTCAGAAGACCTGCCTTAACACATAGGCCGACTCTCTGCGTTGGACAGGGAGGTGGGTCCACGAAAAGGGTCAAGTAAACTGGGTGCAGCCCTTCAAACTCTAATAGTTTGAAGGGCTTTTTTTATTCTCTGAATACCGGCAGAGATAACACCCGCAAAGGGAAAAGGAGGAGTATTCAAAGGCAGAAGTCATGTTCGGCCGCCATCTCCCGGCCACATGTGAGTATTCCTCCTTGCCCTTCACATTAAACGCGACGACATTTTATAAAATCGTTACACGATTTTATTATGGTCATCATGAATCATGCAAATATTAAAAGAGCTTTGCATTTCATAAATAAAAATTTTCACAGACCTTTATCCCTTGAAGAGGTTTCCAGGGAAAGCGGCATGAGCATGTACCACTTTGCCAGAACTTTTAAGGCCGTTATCGGAATTACTTTCAAGACCTACCATAATAAAAAACGGATCAAAGCTGCAAAAGACCTTATGAAGGATCCGGAAATACGGATAACCGATGTATGTTATTCTCTTGGATTCAATGATCTTTCCTATTTTGACAGAGTGTTTCAAAAATATGAGGGCATAAGTCCTTCAGCCTATCAAAAGCAGTTTAAGCGCTTGCTTCGGGGCTGAATGCAGTGCGGACCATGTTTCCATGATAAAAAAGCAATATTGTCCAAATTTTTAGCAATATTGTCCAAGCAATTTAAAATTCTTTACAATATAAGCACATCGTTCGAAGAAAAAGGAAAAGGGAAAGCGGTGAAAATCCGCTGCTGCCCCGCAACTGTAAATCCCGGTTGCGAAAATTTTCGCAATCAGCACTCCGGTCGATTACGCCACTGCCTCGCCACAGGCGAAGCGGGAAGGCGATCGTAGTCGGGAAAGCCAGGAAACCTTGCCTGTTTTTCACTGTCAGCGGGCCCAGCGAGGGATGGGGTGACAGATTAAGATGCCGACTGATTGATCTCCAAAATTCTTACCTTTTAAGGCATCTCAATATCGGTCACTTTTCCTTACATCCCTCCTTTCTTTAAATCTTAATATTGACAGCTCACAGATCGTTATACTCGCAATCTAATCGCTCCTGTTGTTTGAACTGTCAATAACAATTACAAATCGATTAAAAAGCCGACAAAGCCACACCTGCCGCGAAGCGGGGCCGGAATGCCATCGGGTCTCCTTATCGAGAAAGCCGGGCTGCCGAAGTTTAACTTAATCTTAGGTGGACCGGCTTTTTTGTTGTTGGTCTTGGAAAGGAGGTGGTGCAGGCGATTAAGTCAGTGAAATCGAATTTAATGCCATTGTGATAACAGGAAACGGTGCATTGGATTCTTAGATTCAAATCCAATAGATTCCATAATCACAGAAACTCAAAAGGAGGTTGATTTCAAATGAAACGTTTACTTTTTCTTTTTTTACTTAGCTTGGTGTTGATCGCAGCTTCTCCGGCTCAGGCAGCGCTTGCGACATTTGATAATCTTACGCCAACCATTGCCTATTCAGGGGGAGGCTATTACGAAAACGGCCCAAACATGACCAACGTCGGTTCAAGCACGGGCTCATATGGTGAAACCATTAATCACAACATTTTTACCAGTGGCGGGGCCACTTTCAAGAATAACCATGTTCCTACTTGGGGATCATGGGACGGATGGTCCTATTCCAATACTGTTGATCAGACAACAGCCGGACTTACCAATCAGTATAGCGCCTATAATTCACCGAGCGGCGGCGGACACAACAGCGCAAACTACGGTGTCTTTTTCGAGACCTTTGGTGATGTTGCACCTACAATTGACTTCGGCGGCCCCGTAACTTTATCGGACACCTATATTACCAACACGACCTATGCCTATCTTGCCGTGGTCAACGGCGATGACGGGAACGCTCCACCGTTCGTGAAAGGTCCCTTTGCAGCGGACGACTGGTTCAAAGTGACAGTATCGGGTTTTGATGCTGGAGGAAATACGATCAATTCTATGGATATTTTTCTTGCGGACTACACAGATCCCGATTCTAACAATTGGTATGCACTATCGACCTGGACCCAGTTTGACCTGTCGAGTCTTGGCACGGTCTACGGGCTCGGTTTTGATCTTTCTTCAACCGACGAGGGTGACTGGGGCATGAACACGCCCGCCTATTTTGCAATGGACGATCTTGAATATAATCCTGTACCCATTCCTGGGGCTGTTCTGCTACTTGGGTCAGGGCTGTTGGGATTGTTTGGGATAAGAAAAAAACGCGTAAGTTAATCCGGCTGGCAATAAGAAAGGAACGTGAAAATGAAAAAGATGTTGCTGTTTTTCTTCAGTATTACCGTGGTCCTATTGTTTTGCTCGGTTGCCGCAGCAGGTCCCTATGCGCCGGCAGCCGGGGAACCCGGTTCAACGGCCATTTTC
>JAYEFV010000552.1:0-7056 GCA_034658755.1 Thermodesulfobacteriota bacterium
CCTTTACAAAGGTAATCAGATCCCTTCGTGAACGGCCGTCGCTCAATTTATTCTTCTCATCTAAAATATCACAAATCATTTCCACGACTTTAATGTTCTCCAACTCGCTGTTGCCGCCGACATTGTATGTTTCTCCCAACTGTCCATTTTTCATGATTGTCCGGATTGCTATGCAGTGATCTTTTACATACAGCCAGTCTCTGACATTTCTGCCATCCCCGTAAACCGGTAACGGTTTTCCTTCAAATGCATTTAGGATAATCAGCGGAATGAGTTTTTCCGGAAACTGGTACGGACCGTAATTGTTCGAACAGTTTGAGATCGTTATTGGCAGGCCATAAGTCTTGTAATATGCCCGTACCAGATGATCTGAAGAGGCCTTGGAAGCGGAATACGGGCTGTTGGGTTTATAAGGCGTGGTTTCCTTAAAATACCCTTCCCTTCCCAGGCTGCCGTAAACCTCGTCTGTGCTAATGTGGTGAAAGAGTGTCATACGACCCTGGTGAATTCTTGCCGACTCCAGCAGGTTAAATGTTCCTATGATATTGGTCTGTATAAATGCATCAGGTTTTACGATAGACCTGTCCACATGGGATTCGGCGGCAAAATGACATACACTGTCGATTCGATATTGTTCGAATATTTCGGCCATCTTTTTTCCATCGCATATGTCGGCCTTGATAAAAATATACCGGTCTTTATAATCCGTTTCAATGTCAGTGAGATTTTCCGGATTACCTGCATATGTCAGTTTATCAACATTTACGATCCGTCCGGTAAAATCTGACTCCTCTAAAAGATATCTGACAAAATTGACCCCTATAAACCCACAGCCCCCTGTAACCAGCATGTTTTTCATATTCTTATTTTCCCTTTATTATCTTGCCGATCAAACCTTCACGAAAACTGGAAACAAACCGGTCGATGTCATCCTGCCATTGAGACATAATATTGATCCCTTTTTCCTTGAGATGACGGTTTTCCAGAATGGAATTTTTCGGCCTTTTTGCACGAGTCGGAAACTCCTCGCTGGTGCATGGAACAATATTATGGGGTACGTCCATTTTGTTAAGAAAATATTCGGCCAGTTCAAACCAGGTGCAATACCCCTCTGCGGTGGCATGATAAATTCCTCCGGCATCTGTATCGATTATCCGTTGGATCTGGAGGGCCAGTCCATAAGACCATGTGGGCGAACCGTACTGGTCATTAACCACCCTGATTTCATCCTCCGGGTTTTTCAAGGCCAATTTAAGCATGGTTTTAAGAAAATTGTGGCCATTCACGCCATACATCCATGCCGGCCTGAGGATAACGTGCCGATCGGCTCCTTTCCGGACCACCTTTTCGCTCTCATACTTAGTCTTCCCATAATATGAAACAGGGTTGGGTTTATCCTTTTCCACATAAGGTTCCGGTATTTTTTTACTGCCATCAAAAACATAATCGGTGGAGACATGAATCAGCCGGCCACCCTGATTTTCTGAACACTTAAGAAGATTTTTCGTACCCACCACATTTACATTCCAGGCCAAATCCTTTTCGATTTCACAATTGTCGACATGGGTATATGCCGCACAATTGATTATAATATCCGGCATGAATTTCTGAACCAACGCTTCGAGGTCCGCTAGTCGGGTAATGTCCAGCTCATCTAAATCGATGGCCAGAACCTCATGCGTTTCACTAAAAACTCGAACGCAGTCCATACCCAGTTGTCCTTTGCCACCGGTTACCAGAATTTTCATGATTTTTTGCCTCCAGCAAAGATAATTTTACATGTTTACCAAAGCCACAAAAAAAAGAAAAGTAAAAATCATGTGGGCTGACTTGAGTCTGTGAAATTGTGATGTTTAAGAAGGTGAATAGCGACTGATCACTAACATGCTTAAACGCTGATTCTGTTTAAAACTATATCTGTTAATTTACACTTTTTTATTGTTACTAAAATCTTTATTATTTTTATATCGGTAATATTAAAGAGATCTTTAATTTTTCAAAAGTGTTATCGTATTCAATATACAATCGCTTCGCGATTCTATATTGATGGGTGTGTATATCTACATGATTATTAACGCAATATGAGATTTGAATGAATTTTAGGAAGATTGTAGGCTATCAATTTGATAGTGAGTTGAGTGGGGTAGCTATCATTTTGAAAAGACTTTTCTGTCTATATACTTCAGCGGTTGCCAGTGAATGAGAAATCAGGGAAAGCAGTTTACAGACGGACATGATTCCAGAGACGCAATCCTGATACTTCTTTAAAGTGCTTGTCAAAGGTGATAATTGTTGAGCCTGTCTCGATTGCATGGGCGGCAATCCAGATATCATTAATAGGCAGTGGGGTTCCGGCTGTTTTAAGTTTGCTTTTTACCATGCCGAACACTTCCGCAGTTTCTAACGTGGCATTGAGAATTTTTACAGTCGGTTTAAGCAAAAAACGGTTAAGGGTTTCCCTGTTTTCCTGTTCTTTTGAACCCCCGGCAAATCCTGCATAAAGCTCACCAAGTACAAAGATCGACATATATAGTGTGTCAGCCATGGAAATAATATCAAGCACATCTTCATCACCTGCAAGTAACCGGGTATAGGCATTTGTATCGAGAATGATCTTTTTCACTCCCAGTCCTCCGGATCGATTTTTTGAAGATCTTTTGTTCTTTCATCAAACTCGGCAAGTTCTATGTCAGACCATATGCCGCAGAACTCTTCAAAATCATTCCGGAAAGCCCCCCTGGGTTTTGGCCTTACACCAAGCGATTCTTCAAGTATTTTCTTTACGGTTTTATTAATGCTCATCCCCTCGGACAGTGCTTTTGATTTGATAATTTCAAATAGGGGGCCGTCAATTTTGTGTATGGTAATTGATTTCATAACTCCTCCTCATGGTTCAGCAATATGAACCATACATTGGTTCATATTTTTAACATATAATTCATTTATATGAAAAAGTCAAGGTGTTTGGGGAATTATGGCTTTCCCCTTATTCCATTTAGGCTCTCGAAAAAAATAACTTTACATTTTGTAAATACCTGCTTAAAAAAAGGAATTCCTATACTGTTAAACCCCTACCCTGCCTTCTGGACAGAAAAAGATTTGGCAGGGATAAAAATGGACCTCGCAGTTCGAAATACCGGGCAATTAATTTAACGTCTCGGAAATTCTACAATTTATTGAAAATAAAGGTATTTTTTAGGCTTATATTTTTAACTCGGACATGGAATAATGGAATAATGGAAGGATGATTTAAAGAAGATGACAGTCCTGTATTTAATTCCCGTCAAGAGGAATTTTACAATAACCCAACTTTCCATTTTCCCAGAACCCAATATTCCAGTGTTCCAATATTCCAACATTCCAATTGTGAGCGAAGCGAACTAACTTGTGTCTTCATTAGATATTCTTGCAGATCAATATTTAAACTATCTTGTATTCGAAAAGGGACTTTCGGAAAAAACCATAGAATCGTACAGCAGCGACCTTGTCAGACATCTTGAATTTCTAAAGCAAAAAGGGGTCAAGAAGATCGCTGATGCTGATACGCCATTGATATTAAAACACCTGATTTCCTTGAGAGATGCCGGTTTGGGGTCAAGGTCATGTGCAAGGCATCTCATAACTCTAAGGGGGTTTTACAAGTTCCTTTTCCAGGAAAGGATAATCGAATATGATCCTGCAAGGCTTATAGACCTTCCAAAAAGCGGTCTTAAACTCCCGGATGTCCTGACCGTTGCAGAGGTTAATCTTCTTTTAAATATGCCGGATACCGGCAAGCCCCTTGGAAAAAGAAATGCAGCAATGCTCGAACTCCTTTATGCCGCTGGATTAAGGGTTTCGGAACTTGTTAACCTGAAATTTTTGAATGTAAACCTTGAAGCCTGTTTTGTAAAGGTTTTAGGTAAAGGTTCAAAAGAAAGGGTTGTTCCCATCGGTGTTTGCGCAAAAGAGAGAATCGACGATTATATAAATACTTCCAGGCCTCTACTTTTGAAAAAACGAATTAGCCGATATCTTTTTGTTGCAAGGGCAGGAAAACCCATGACCCGCCAGGGATTCTGGAAGCTTTTAAAACAGTATGCTCAGCAGGCTGGAATCAAAAAGAAAATAACACCTCACAGTTTAAGGCACTCTTTTGCCAGCCATCTTATAGAGGGCGGCGCCGACTTGAGAGCTGTTCAGGTTATGCTCGGCCATGTTGATATTTCAACTACCCAGATTTATACTCACATAGCCCGGGAACATCTAAGGCAGATGCATGAAAAATATCATCCCAGAGGTTAAAAAAATTTTAGCCGTTCAGGGTTCAAAGTTTCAGAGATTGCCGGTTTACTTCACCAACCTGAACTCTGAACCTTGAACTCTTAACGCTTACAATATTTTTTTTATGATTTCATCGATCATACTTATCGTATTTTTTTTCATACTTGTCTTGTTTTATCCTGCTGCTTCTTTAGTTTTATTTGCATCAGCTTGGGTGCTAAAACGTCGGAAGGAAAAAAGAACTATTAAGGATAAAAAAATCAGGGGAATTATAGATAAAAAAACGGACAAGCTAAAAGAGTTGGTGTTTATTGTTTCGGTTTTTTTTATATTTTTTTTCGTAGCTCCTTTAGCTGCTTTTTATATTATAAACATCGGAGCTATTAGGCTAATTTCTTGGTAGCTGCCCCATAAGTGCTAAGTTATTTTTTGCGCCGGAAGGACTGTGAAAGGTTTACTGAAAAAAAATGAACATCGAACATCGAACGTCCAACATCGAATGTTGAATGAAAAAAGATGAAGAAACAGAAATAGCTGTTGAATGTTCGGTATTGGATATTTGTTTTTCATTCGGTTTTAGAATAATTTGAGGAGCGGAGCGACATCATTATTCGACGTTCGACGTTCAATGTTCGATGTTGGACGTTCATCTTTAGTTCTTTTCTCAGGGTAAACGCCGTCGTGGAGCATCCTCCCTGTATTGGGATTCAAATGCGTTTGCCCTGGTTCTTTTCTCAAAATATATTGACACGCTCAGCTTGTTTTTCTATATTTTTGGGATGAAAGCCTATCAACTTACAATACCGGCAGAAAACAAACCCTGCGTCCTGGCTAAAATTACTTCAATCCTTGCCCGGAAAAAAATCAATATTCGGTCCGCCTCCATATCTTCTTTTGGTGATTCAGGGTTCATCAATCTTATTGTAAACAACCCAAAACAGGGCCACAAGGTGCTTAGCAAAGAAGGCATCCAGGTCGAACTGAAAGAAGTTATTGCGGTGCTGATTGAAGATCGTCCGGGTGGACTTGATAAACTTTTACAAATCCTTTGCGCTGAAAATATCAATATTGAAAATGGCTATGGCTTTGTAATAGAAAGTCGGAAAAATGCAGTCTTTGTTTTGGAGATTAAAGACTCGGCACAGGCGAAGGATCTAATTGAAGCATCGGGATTTAAAACTCTCACACCCCAGCAACTTTCCGAGATTGAGCCGTTTCACTATGTGGGATATTAATTTACCATTTCACAGGAACCCGAACCGTTTTTTTTGCCTTATTATTAAAAAGAAGATAACCATTCTTTTTGCCATACAGAAACAGATCTTTTGTAATTTTTACATCAGCCTTGCAGTAATCGATAATCTCACGTATCCGTCCCTGTTTCCACCAGCGCAGGGCCTGAAGACCATCTGCAGTCTTTTCTTTTCCCAGTGTCACTCTGGCAAGGTGATCCAATGACAGTCTGTAGCCCAGACGATCATGCACATCTTCAAGAATATCAAGTGTCGGAAGTTTTTTGAAATGAAAATCCGAATATCCTCCAAGTACTCGAAAATCAAACCGTTTGATGTTGAAGCCGATAACCAGATCGAATTTTTTAAGATGATGGATGAGCGAAGAAACCTGATCATCCAAAAACTCAAAGTATTTATCTTCCTTTGAATCATAAAGCACAATACAACTGATACCCATTAAATCAGCCCGGTTCCAACCGCCGACTTCCTGTGCGGAACGCTGAGTCTCTATGTCCAGTACCCCAAAATGAATGTTTTGCTTGACTTTTTTTGCTTCAATTTTGGCCGGATTAGGTTTTGCCGCCGTACTTTTCCGAAATCCCTCCTTTATGTTTCCGGATCTTTCTTGTATCCCGGTTTTTAAATCACGAACCATTATGATTTTTTCAAGAATGAATCTTGCAGCGGCTTTGTCAATGGGTCTGTTGCCGGAACCGCATTTTGGTGAATGCACGCACGAAGGACAACCGGATTCACAGGGACATGCTCTGATTGCCTCAAGGGTGTTCTCAAGAAGTTTCTTGGCCTGCTTAAATGCGTGTCTGCTCAGCCCTGCCCCGCCCGGCACGCCGTCGTAAATAAATACCGCAGCACCGCCGATTTGGGGATGAAACGGTGTGGAAATGCCGCCAAGATCATTACGATCCGCCATTACCAAAAGCGGAAAAATACCAATGGCCGCATGTTCAATGGCATGAATTCCTCCCATAAAATGGAAATATTTTTCTTCGGCTTGTCTTTGAATCCCAAGGGGAATTTTAAACCACAGCCCATCCGTCTCAAAAATAAGGGGAGGAAGATCTAAGGGCACGATGCCCAACTTTTTTTTGGCATGTATGCGCCATTTTTCATATCCTGATACCTGATCTGTAACTTTAAGACGTCCACAATAAGCTATTGTATCCCATACTTTATTTTCATCATATATTTCCAGCACCTCAGTATTTTTATGGGATCTTACCCGGGTGTAATAATCGACCCTGGCTCTGGAAACTTTTACCGTTCTTGTGTCCGGATCAAGAGTATCCACAAGGAACGTGTCCCCTTTATGAAGATAAACGGCTCCCGGGTGGGTCTCCTTGAAGGCCCTGAATCCATCGATCTCTCCCTTGCTCTGTCCTGTTTTGCTGCTGACAATATTATATTGGCTGCCCGTTCCTCTGAGATTCACATGCCTGTGGGGAGCCCGCCGGCTGGAATAAATCTCTTTGCCGTCTTGGCTCCGTAAAAGTTTACCGTTAAACTCCAGGTTCAAAGCTGTTTTTTTGACGGTTTCATG
>JAYEFV010000553.1:0-7055 GCA_034658755.1 Thermodesulfobacteriota bacterium
TGCCGGACTTGATCCGGCATCCAGAAGCCATTGAATTTACTGGATTCCGGCTTTCGCCGGAATGACAAAAAAGGGTGTTTTTCGACTTTTTACGAAACCGTTATCTTTTGGGTTTTTTTAAAAAAAATTATCCGTGTATGGATTAGTTGCCTCTATTCCATGAGAACATTTGCAGCCGCCAGGAAAAGATCTGAATCACGAAGCACACCCACCAATTTATCACCTTCGAATACCGGCAGAACGGTAACTTTGTTGCGGTAAATCTTCTTTAGAGCATCAATAAAACTGTCATCAGCACTTATTGATCCTCTTATTTTTAACATTATATCCCCCACCCTGGTTTGGGCATTTTGCCTTACTCTTGAACTGAATCCGTGGTGAGAGCTATCCATGTGGTGGGCATCCACCTCGGAAAAGGCTATTGAAATACCTAAAGCCTGCAATTTCCCGCTAATACCTCCTGCAATCTCAGGAATCAGAATTTTAAGAATACTTTTAAAATCCAAAATCCCTACAAGCTTTCCATGACTGTCAAGGACAAGGCTTGTTCTATGTCCGGCCTCCGTACATTTTCCGGTCTCCACCTGGCAGTATATCCGCATCAATTCCGGAACAGCCTCTTTTAGAGTCTTATCAACTGTTGTTACTGCATAATCGTCAATAGGCACCATCATATCTTTGACTTTTAATTTAACCGGCATATTATCTTGCTCCTTTCTACAAGTTAGTTCGCTTCGCTCACAATTGGAATGTTGGAATATTGGAACACTGGAAAGTTGGGTTATTGTAAAATTCCTCTTGACGAGAATTAAATTGAGGAATGTCATCTTCTTTAAATCATCATTCCATTATTCCATTATTTTTACCCTGTGACACTTTTTTTCTATTTCACTGGGGCCATGTCCGAGTTAAAAATATAATCCTAAAAAATACCTTTATTTTCAATAAATTGTAGAATTTCCGAGACGTTCAATTAGGCCTGTTTAAAAACGATCATAACCTGGATTTTTCACGGGTTAAAAAGCATTATGGTAATTTTGTCCTAAATCAAAACACTGCTTACAAGATCCTTTACTCTATTTTCTATTTCATCGCGGACAGTTCGCATAAATTCCATGGATTGACCGGCGGGATCCGGCAAACCCCAGTCCTGTATTTGGGCTCCAGGTATCAATGGGCATTCTTCCTGACATCCCATGCTTATGATCATATCCGGTTGTGATTCCGAAAGAGCTTGATTCAAAGATCGGGTTCTGCGGAAGACCATGTCAATCCCTTTTTCCTGCATGGCTTTCACCATGTCAGGATTGATTTCATCTGCGGGCTCGCTCCCTGAAGACAAGGCTTCAATTTTATCTCCAGCCAAATATTGAGTAAAAGCTGCGGCCATCTGACTGCGACAGGCATTTTCTCGGCACACAAACAAGATTATTTTCCTGGCCAGAAAAGGTTTTAAAAGACGAGCTACCGCATCCCGGACCTCTTCATGCATGGTTGGATGCTTTTCCAAATCCCCACGATGTTCTATCCGCCAATAAGTGAGGCTCCCCTCATAACTTGCTGCGACTGCATCAAAAAAATATTGGGCCGTGAGTTTAACCCCTTCGAAGAGATTTTTTCCTTTGGTGGCCCCCAGGGACAGCAAAAATCCACGCCTCATTTTCCCTCCGGGATCCTCGAGATTTAGCCTGTATTTCCGGGACCACAGGGTTTGACTCCTGTCAATAAGCGCCTTGAGCTGTGCAGTAACATTGTAAAAATATATAGGAGAGGCTACCACAATCACATCGGCTTCACGAAGTAACGGATGGATTTCAAATGTCATATCGTCGTCTTGAGTAATACAGTGACCCTTCTTTTCGCAAAAACCACAGCCCTTGCATGGAATGATATTTTTTTCAGCCACTTTAATGACATGTGTCCGGGCTCCTGATTTTTCAGCTTCGTTCATGAATGTTTTGATAAGATATTGGGTGTTTCCTTTTTGTCGGGGACTTCCCTGTAGCCCTAATACAAACATTTTAACTCTTCCTATACTATTTTATATGACATTCTTTAATCTCATGATATTTCTTTGCTGATCGCGCCCATAGGTTTCCTGCTGAAATCAGTCACATAACAATCAATCTTTTTGATGTGACCAGCTGTCATATAAGTTGTTTTGAAAATGGCTTTGTAATTTCTATATTACGCAGCTACGCCGAAACAATTTAATAGATTCTACCGATAAAGATTCCCTAGTTACTAATCTTATAATTTTCCTGCGATTTCACGGCCGTAATCCTGGACCATTTGAAGCCCTCCTCCGAATCATATTCGCTTGTCAGTGCCTTCAAATTCACAGTCAGGGGTATAACAGGTGTTGTCGAGGAACTCGCATTTTTCTTTGCAGGATGGACACTGGTCAGGAGGGGTATCAGCTTCCAGCGTATATCCGCAATTTCCACATTTCCAACTTGCCATATGATCACCTCCTTTATGCTTTCCAAAGACCATGGATATTACAATATTCACGTGCGGTAATCTGGTCTGCAGTCTCATTGAAAATTGCTTCGGGTACTTCTCCGGGATTTAGATACTGCCGGTAAGTCTTGCCGTCTGCTATACTTTCAACCCATTCAGTCCAGTGTTTCTCTTCCATTTCTTTTTCCGCAAGTTTTTTCAGTTTGTAAGCTAAATCAAGTAACACACCGTAAAGAATTCCACAACCAGTATCTTCTTTTTGATACAAATCTGTCTCACAAGACAAATCTGAGAAAATTTCTTAGGACCTCGGAAAAAAATTCGGTGTTATGCATCCGTTGACAGTGTTCCGAGTTAAATTTCAGAAAAAAGTTCCGTGCTGATATACCGTTCGCCGGTACTCGGTAATATCACTACGACGCATTTGCCTTTTGACTCTCTTCGTTTTGCAATTTTAAGGGCAGCGGCCATGGCAGCACCCGATGAAATACCGCAAAGTATCCCCTCTGTTTTTGCCAGCATCCGTGAGGTATCAAATGCCTCATCATTAGATACCGTGACGATTTCATCTATCATTGCTGTATCGAGTACATGAGGAATAAAACCGGCGCCGATGCCCTGAATCTTATGAGGCCCGGCCGTTCCTCCGGACAATACAGGGGAATCTTCAGGTTCAACAGCAATAGCTTTAAAGGACGGTTTCCGTGATTTTATCATCTGTGCGACACCGGTTATGGTACCGCCGGTGCCAACACCGGCAACCAGTATATCCACCCGGCCGTCGGTATCTTTCCATATCTCTTGTGCAGTGGTCTCTCTGTGGATTTTCGGATTGGCCGGATTCCTGAACTGGTCGGGCATAAATGCGTTTTTTCGCGAATCGATAATTTCTTCCGCCTTTGTAATAGCCCCTTTCATACCTTCGGAACCCGGCGTAAGAACAAGTTCCGCGCCAAGGTGTTTAAGCAGTTTTCTTCTTTCCATACTCATGGTGTCCGGCATGGTAAGGCATAGACCATATCCCTTTACCGCACAGATAAAGGCAAGCGCAATACCCGTATTTCCGCTGGTGGGTTCCACCACGATTGTATCCGGGCCGATCAGTCCTTTAGCCTCTGCTGCATCAATCATTGATGCGGCAATCCGGTCCTTAACACTCCCTAAAGGATTGAAAAATTCAAGCTTGGCAAGTAGTTCAGCATCAATGCCTTGAGTAATGGTATTCAGCCGTACCAGAGGTGTTGAACCAATGGTTGTGCCAATGTTGGAAAATATTTTCATCGCCTTGAATTCCTGAATCCTGCAATGTATATCCAATATCGAGCCGATTATTTCAGCAGTCGGGGTATTTTTCTTATAAAGCTTTGTAAATAGCGTAATGAATGATCAGCAGCGAAATCATACACTGTTTGATGTAGTCGCTGATTATTCATGGAGCTATTAAATCGAAAAAACTCCCCGACCCCTCATTTATTTATAAATCAACCGCGGTGTTTCCATTATCACCTTAGTATCCGGGGGAACAGATTCCGTTATCCAGACATTTCCTCCGATTACGGAACGCGCACCGATTACGGTTTCTCCGCCCAAAATCGTAGCGCCTGAATAGATGATAACATCGTCTTCTATTGTGGGATGGCGTTTCTTCCCTCTCAACCGCTCCCCGGCATCTTTAGGAAGTGAAAGGGCACCAAGAGTTACTCCCTGGTAGATACGCACGTTTTTACCGATTACCGTGGTTTCACCGATCACTACGCCCGTTCCATGATCAATCACAAAACTTTCCCCGATTTCAGCCCCTGGATGGATATCTATACCGGTTAAACTGTGGGCATGTTCCGTCATGATGCGAGGAAGAAGCGGCACTTGAAATTCAAAAAGCTTATGGGCCGCCCTATGTACGCTTATAGCAAACATACCGGGATAGCAAAAAATAATTTCGTCATAGCTATCTGCAGCAGGATCTCCATCATATATTGCTCGTACATCTGTTGCCAAGTTTTTTCGTATGGATGGAATAGATTTCAGAAAGTCAAGAGCAATTTTTTGTCCTTGCTCTTCGCATTCTCTGCACGGCAGATCGTATCTAAAGCAGTCGTGCCTCATGTTGTGGGTAATCTGCTCAGAAAGCATATCAAACAGAACTGAAACAGATTGTCCGATGTTGTATTTCAGATTGACAGGATCGATCTTTCCCCTGGTAAAATACCCAGGGAAAAGAATTTCCCTTAATTTATTTATGATATCAACAACATATCCTTCCGAGGGAATCGGTTCATAGTCGACATGAGTGAAGCATTGACTATCATCACAGTTCTCGATGATGTTCTCAACAATCCCCGGCAGTTTTTCCCTGTATTGGGAAAGGGATTCCACATCTGTTTTGCATGTGTGTTGACTTTCTTTTATACTTTTATCCATTTTATAAAGCTCCCATAAAAAACGTCAACTCGGCAACTCTTAAATCACCTTGATCATTATTTCCAAAATGGTGACATATTTCGAAGGTTTTCAATAATTGGCGGAAGTTTTTCTACAATAAAATTGATTTCTTCCTCCGTGTTGTAGATACCCAGACTGAATCGTATGGAGCCGTGTGCGGCCGTAAACGGGACGCCCATGGCACGCAACACATGAGAAGGTTCAAGAGAACCTGATGTGCATGCCGAACCTGATGAAGCACAGATGCCCAATTCATTCATCATTAAAAGAATCGATTCACCTTCCACATATTCAAAGCTAATACTTGTAGTGTTTGGAAGTCTGTTCTCTGTGTCTCCGTTTATCATAGCATTGGGTATCCGCTTTAGTAATTCATTTTCAAGCTTGTCCCGTAATTTTCCGACATGGGTTGTCATCTCGCCCATGTGGTTTGCCGCCAGTTCGCCCGCCTTTCCAAGCCCGATAATGTAGACGACATTCTCGGTTCCGCCTCGCCGGCCGCCTTCTTGATGGCCGCCGATAAGAAACGGAGAAAATCGGGTCCCTTGACGAACATAAAGAGCGCCGATTCCTTTGGGTGCATGAATCTTATGCCCTGAAATAGACAGCATGTCTATTCCTGATTTGCTGACATCGATCGGCACCTTGGCAACAGCTTGAACCGCATCGGTATGAAAAACAATCCCTTTTTTCTTTATGACCTGTGATATTTCTTCGACCGGAAAAATCATACCGGTTTCATTGTTTGCCCACATAATACTTACAATAGCGGTATCACCGGTAAGACTGTTATAAAGATAATCGAGGTCAAGCATTCCCTTTCGGTCAACCGGAACAAATGTGACCCGGTAGCCCTTTTTTGAAAGATGCTCAAATAAATTCTTTACGGCAGGATGTTCTACCCTTGAGGTTATAATATGTTTTTTATCGGGGACAGACGAGATTGCCGCATGGATAGCGGTACTGTCACTTTCGGTTCCACAACTGGTAAACATGATTTCATCGGGTGATGCGTTGATCAACGACGCAACTTTTGCGCGCGCTTCCTCGATCTTATGTGCTACTTTTCCGCCAAAGGAATGCATACTGGACGGGTTGCCGTAAAACTCACTTAAATATGGAAGCATCACTTCCAGGACCTCCGGGGCGACCCGTGTTGTTGCGTTATTATCCAAATATATCGTCTTCATTGTTTCACCTCTTCTACCACCAGTTCAGGAGAAACCAGTTCCTTTATCCTTGTTTCCACATAATGTTTCAACGTCACTTGAGATGCGCTGCATGTCGAGCAAGTGCCACGCAATTTTACGAAAACCGTATTATCGGCAAAATCAATAAATTCAATACCGCCACCGTCTTTTTTCAGTTCGGGTTTGATTTCACGTTCCAATGTTTCTTCAATAAGCCTGATTTTCTGGATATTGGTCAATCCCGAAGGTCTTGTCTTCTCCGTAAAGGGAGTGCCGTTAACAGATTCAATGATTTCCTGAATTTTATCGTGGCAGTTCCCACACCCGCCGCCTGCTTTAACATAATCGGTAACGTCTTCGATGGTTTTCAAACTGTTTTCCTTAACCGCCCTTTGGATTTCAAGATCGGTGACCCCAAAGCACTCACACACAATTTCACCGTCAACCTCTTTTTCCGGTTCGCCCCTGTAATTGGCTATTGCTTTTTCCAAAGCATCACGGCCCATAACACTGCAGTGCATCTTTTCCTTTGGAAGTCCTCCTAGATATACCGCAATATCATTATTCGTAATTTTTTCCGCTTCATCTATTGTAATTCCCTTGATCATTTCGGTTAGAGCGGAAGATGATGCAATGGCACTTGCACAACCGAAGGTTTGGAATTTTGCATTGCTAATTCTTTTATCGCCATCAACTTTTAAAGTGAGTTTTAAAGCATCACCGCATGCCAGTGAGCCGACTTCGCCAACACCATCAGCGTTTTCTATAACGCCCACATTTCGCGGATTTAAAAAATGATCTTTTACTTTTTCGGTATATTCCCACATGGTATCCTCCTGTATTAGTATACAAAATGAACCCTGATAATAGTCATAAAAAAATATGTAACCGTTCACAGGTTCAGGGTTCAACGTTCAGGGTTAAGGACAAAGAAGGCATTGAAGATCCGAAGTCCTCGTT
>JAYEFV010000554.1:0-23601 GCA_034658755.1 Thermodesulfobacteriota bacterium
AGATTATCTTTAATTTCGAGCTTAATGCCCACAATTTCTTTGGTTATCAGCATAGATCAAACGAGTTGTCGCTGATGTTGAAAGCGAAAACATGTAAAATATCGCAAGCTCATTAACCCTGAACCTTGGAACCCTGAACCCGTGAACGGTTACCAATACAGAGGTATCCAATGGGAGAAATTAAAAGCACTCTTGATCTTGTTATGGAAAAGACCAGGCACCTTACTCTCAGCCAGGAGGAAAAGGAGGAGCAAAAACATATTGAAGTCAATAAGAGGTTAAAGGGCTTTTTGCAAAAATATCAGGACAATCTATTAAAAAAGGAACATCTGGAAAAAGAACTGGACAGCCTAAGAAAAACCTATGATTTGAAGGTGGATAAGATGCTGTCGCGGATGCTTTTAGACAGTCTTAAGCTAGGGTATAAAAATGAGTCCCTTCTTGAGTTGTTAAATGAAATTTGCGGCTTAGACATATCGGGGCTTGAGACATTATTCCACGATTTTCAGGATGCCGTCAGGTTTGCGTCTGAAAAAAGGATAAAAGAGGTAAAAGCAGATCTGGCAGAAAAGCGTTTTATTTCAGGTTCCGCTGTTGTGCCTAATTTGGAGACCGACAATGAATTGATATTAACCGTTAAGGAGATTAAGGATAAATTTGATCAGATTCTAGTTCGGGAAAAGACCGCCTTGTATGACCGCATCTCGTAGATACTGCAAACTCGGCTCGTGAGAAATGCGGGTTAGATGTGGGTTAACCAAAATTGTTGCAAATGAGCGAAGTTTTTCTCGACATCCTTTGCCCCGCTAATGATATCACCATGACCCGGCAATAGCCATTCGATCTCAAGTTTTGCGAGTTTTTTGATGCTTTCTTTAAGCACTGAACCATTGCCGCCGGGAAGATCCGTACGTCCGATACCCTCTTTAAAAACCAGATCGCCTGTGAACATTAGCTTTTGGTCCGGCCAGTAAAGTGAGACAGATCCAGGTGAATGACCCGGGGTGTGAAGCACCTTTAGGTTAAGGCCATTTACAGAAATGTCGCCTTCTTTGAGAAAAAAATCGGGGGTGATTAAATCCGGATTGATACCAATGGAGGCGCTGACATATTTATCGATGGTTTTTAAAAAATTCCATTCCTTATGATGGAGCGTCATAAGGGCCGGGGTTTCTTTGAATAATTGAACAGCCTCAATGTGGTCAGGGTGGGCATGGGTGCATATGATCAATCCGATATCTTCGAGCGTCAGACCTAATTTCATAAGCCCTTCCCGTACGTGATCAAACAGATTGCTGTGACCCGGATCGATTAGGACACGGGTTGGTCCGTCAATCAAATATGTGTTGCAGTTGTTGGCTGACATTGATTTCCAGATAAAGGCTTGAATGTTATTGATAATTTTCATGGGGACTTTTTTCTTTAGGGTCGCAGCCCTGCATCAACGTTTTTGGCTTCGGGTTCCGGTGGAAGGTTCGGTTTTATTAAAAAATTTTTCTTGAGAGATTCGACAACTTTGTCGATATTATCTACGGCTCCACGGATTTCATAAATTCCTTGGGCCGCAGACCGCGTTACTCTGGGTATATCGTGACTCCCTTTTTCTAAGTTGGCAAGGATGAGCTTAAGGGTCTCAACAGCTTCTTCAACGTCCTTTACTATCTTGTTAATACTCGGGATATTTTCCAGCACGCCGTTTTCAATTTTTTCCAGAGCCGCTAAATCGTCTCCCACTTTGTCAAGATTTTGGTGTATATGATCAAGCAGAGCCCTGGATTTTATTATGCCGCCAACCGTACCCTTACCGGCTGCAATATCCCGGGTAATCTTTTCAAGATGGGCCAGAGTTTTGTTGGCATTTTCAAATGCTGAAAAAAGAGGTCCTTTAGGATCGCGCATTGTTTTAACTATTCTTGAAATTTCCTGGGCCGCCTCAACAATCATCTTGGCTGTCTTTTCAACCTGAAACTCCTCCAGATAATTAGATATCGATTTTCCCGGTCTGGAAGGAATTTCACCCCCCACAGGAATCAGCGGCGCATTTTTACTGCCGGGTATAATTGAGATGTATTCTGATCCTATTAATGTGGGGCTTTTAACCGTGGCTATGGAATCTGCTCTGATTCTTGATCTAAAATCATCTAAAATCTTCAGTTTGACTTCCACCTTGTCGCCGACAAGGATTATATCTCTTACTTTTCCAATTTCGGCATTAAACAGTTTTACAGCTGTATCGGCCTGGATGTTATAACTTTCATCAAAAATCGTATAGTATGTGATATACTTTTTGAACCAGTCTTTGCTGCGACCGATGATGACTACAGTTATCATTAGAAGAACGGCAACGCTTATGATAAATGTGCCCACGATTTTTTCTTTTTTGCTAAAGTCAAGTTCCATAACTTGTGTCTGTAAAGATTATAGGGGAACTTTTGTTAACGTTCCCCCGTTAATCAATATCTTCCTGTTGGAAAATGTTTCTATAAAATCCCGGTCACGGGAGAAAAATACGACAGCATGTCCGGCCTTTAGGATGTCCTCAAGAATTTCGTTAAAAATATAAAAACTCTTAAAACCGAAATAATGTTCCGGACGATCGAGCAGCAGCACATCAAAAGATTTTGTAATTTCCCGGATTGCAATGGCGGTTCGCAGATCTACGGGCCGAAGTTCTCCAGGTCGTACATCGAGATTGTCTTCAAGGTCAAACATTTTTAAAAATTTCGAAACGTTTTCATCCAAAGATATTGAAAGTGAATTTTCGAAATAGTACCTCATTAATAGAAGGTTTTCCCTGATCGTTCTGTTGCTTATCATTGCCGAGTCTTGTCCGATATAGCCTATTTTCTTCTTGAAGGGAAGAAGTTCGCGGTAGTCTGAAAAATTTATCATTTTACCCGTGAAACGGTAAGTGCCGCTTACAGGGCTCACGAGCGTTGCAAGAGCTTTGAGAAAAATGTGGGCGTCATCTGTTGAGTCTGTCTGCAAAGAACATACATCGCCGCTTGACAGCGCAAAATAGGAATTGTTAAGACCGTTACCGGTTCCTTCGGGATTCAGGCAATAATCAGAAAGTTCTATTAAATACATATTTTCCTTACATATAAAATATGGCTGATATGATTATATTACTTACCAAGCAATAGAAAACACTTTCAAGTGCCGCCCTGGAAGTTCCCACGGGAATGTCGGTGACCTGTTTTTTTATTTTGAATCCGTGGTTTAGGCTTGTCACCGTAATAATGATTCCAAAGCATATGGCTTTTACGATTCCCACAGCGATATCGGTGCCGGAAAGAGACTTTGCGATTTGTGTAAGAAAGTTGTCAATAGGTATGTAAGTAAAGGTCCACACAAGAACGTAACCCCCGATGATGGACACCAGATCAAAAACGATGAAAAGACAGAGCACAGCTGATATTATTCCGACAAGCCTGGGGAGGCATAGGATCAGCATTGGATCGATACCCGCCATTTCAATGGCTTCTATTTCATGCAGCGTATTCATGTAACCAATCTCAATGGTAACGGCGGTGGCGGATCGCAGTATGACCAGAAAAGCTGTAATGATGGGTCCGAGTTCCCGCACAATTAAAAGGACAGTTGTTTTTCCAAGGTCATATTGTCCCGATACTTTGGAAAACTGAATAATAAGAATGCACCCTATGATCAGTGAAATGGGGATAATTATCGGAAGCGACTCCACGCCTGTAAAATATATTTGTTCGAAAGTATTTCTTCTTATGAGCGCACTGCCGTTAACCGGTCTTTTGAAAATAAGTATTAGGATTCTGTAAGCAAAGGCGAATAACCTAAGGATATGGTTGACAAACTTTAGGGTTCTTTTGCCTATGTATCCTGTAAGTTGATCCATTTTACTTAGTCCAGATATCGTCAACTGCGTCTTAAGTTTTTCAACACGGGTTAAAGGTTGATGAATTCGTAAAAAGTCCGATTTAGATATGAATTACCACAAATAGAAATGCTTGAAAACCTTTTTGCATACCTCGTATGATTAAAGGATAATTTTAGACTTCTACCCCTCGCAACACGCAACCCGAAACTGTCAATATGATATTTTATCGGAAAAACAGCTTCTTGAGTGACATCGACGACAAATTTTCGATATGACGTTGCGATACTCCTATCTGCTTGAAACGAAGGAAGCCTTACATGAAACGTATCTAATTTTTGGGGATAGCGGTTCGGAGTATGGCGGTGAGGCATTTTCCAAGACCAAGGCTGCAGCATTTTTTTCATAAAAAAAACCGGGCTCATACGTCCATCCGTTTGCCAGGCGTCTTTCTTCTTTTTTAAGAGCAGCATAAACGTATATCCCTGCCAGGGGAGCGATAATCCTTGTTTTCCAGCCAAAGGTTTCGTAAATTTCTTGGAGCAGAGAATTCATTTTTGCGGCCATTCGTTTATTTGTCCGGAATCGTCTCTTCATCGCCCAGACAGCAGCGGCATAAGTTGTTCGGAGCGGCTTGACTTCCCATGCAAAACGGTCTCGAATACGCTTGTCCGTGTGGTCTTTGTATCTTTTCCAGCCCTTTAATAAGGTTCTGATCAATCGGGCAAGACTGGGACCGTTGACCTCAAAATCACGCTGGAAAGCGTCGAGAATAAATTGTTCTTCCCGTCCGTTTGGAATGTGTTGATGCCGGTAATTAAAGCGATACTGTCCATGGGTGTCCGCCAACGGAAATTTCGATTCGGCCAAAAGGGTTCCGCGTTTTTGATGCTCTTCATACAGCGGCGTCCCGGGAATCGGTGTGTACAGCATAAACTGATGAAAATCCGTATCATGGCTGACAGCGTAGTCTATGATGCGATAAATGTTGTCGGGGGTATGGTTTTCCAGGCCGATAATCGATGACCCCAGAACGCGAATTCCATGGGATTGAAGACATCGAACCAGAGGCAACGTCTCTACATTGTTGAGTTTGGAATATTGGCTTTTTTCGCCTTCCAGTCCCATCCACACCCAGGATATTCCCAGACCCACCAGTTGCTCAATGGTATAAGATTTTAATACCCTGGCCGAGCTGAAAACATATAGTGCCCAGCTTTTATTGCTTTTTTGCATCAACTCAAGAAGTCGCAGCGCCCTTTTTCGATGCAGGAGAAAATTTTCATCCATGGTAAAAAAAGATCGAACTTTGAGTTTTTCTTCCAGTTGACACATCACGAAAAAAAGCTCATCTCCGGTTTGGTAAAAGTTGATAAATTTGCCCTTGCCGCCGAATAATGCAGAAGTCGAACAAAAATTACAGCCCACGGGGCAACCCACGGAAGGGAGTAAGGCAGCGGCGGTATCGCCGGGCTGGTCTCGAAGCGTAATCCCCAGGACTCTGGCGCCGAATCCCGAATAGACCAGCGGATGCCTTATGGCGGCTGTTTTATTTTGCCCCAGGAAGGTTCGAAACCATTGAATACCCTCTCCCTTGACGATATGATCCGCGTCAATGATTTCGTGGATGCCCCCTTTATTTGCCACATGTCCTCCAACGACAATCGTTGCTTTTGGCAGGTATTTCCTGACCAGTTCACACATTCTTTTAAGTTTTCCGATATTGGGTATAATTGAGCTGATGCCGACGATGTCGTAGGAATGATGCTCGATTTCGTGAACAAAACGGTCCAGGGATGGAAAATCGAGAAGGGTGCAGGGGGCTTCGATATTGCTCTGAATTAACATCAACCCGAAGCCACGATGAAACATCCGCAGGGAAAAAGCGCCCTGAACCCTTGTGACCTGGTTATGATAAAGTTCTATGGGATTAATTTCCCGGCTTCCATATTTGTCGTTTTGGGCATATGGTCCAAAAACGCTGGATAGTAAAACTTTTGCACGGGTTCCGAGTGGATGGGCCAATGGTGCAGTATTCATAATATATTTCCTGAATCTTGGAGGTATATGACCGAAAACGGTCATTTTTCAAAGGTCTCAATATATAATTTCATATAATAGAGATAATTGAAAAATTACAGAGGTCTTTTTTGGTTTTACAAAAGTTTTACAAAGCTTAGATAAATCTGTTATATAAGTTTTTTAATAAATAACCGGGGAAAGTTTTATTCCTAAAGGTATCTATGCTGTTGAGAAAATTGTATCTCGATTTCCCCAAAAATATTTTCATTAAAAAACGGTTAGTGACTCAATGGAACGGGCAATAACTCGAACAAAATGGTTTTTTCACCCTATCTTTATTTTTATCTTTTCCATCGTGGCTTTGGCCATGTCGCTTGTATTGTATATCTACTGGTATATGGAGGTCAGCGCAGGGCTAAAGGAGGTTGCGCGAAAATTCAACCTGGACCATGGGCAGTTATTGGCATCTGAAACCTGGGTAGTTATTCTGATCCTTTCGATTCTTGTTGGAATCATTCTGGTAGGGATTTTTATTATTTTTGTCTACAATCAAAAAATAATACAGCTCTACCGATTGCAACACAACTTTATAAATAATTTTACACACGAGCTCAAAACCCCGGTTACGTCGTTAAAACTCTATCTGGAAACATTTATGAAACACGAGTTTTCACGTGATGATCAGCTAACGTATCTTGATTACATGGTTCAGGATGTGGGACGGCTTTCGGAAAATATCAACCGCATCCTGAATCTCGCCAGAATTGAGAGTAAGATTTACGGTGAGGAATTCGTTGTAGCGGATCTTGTGGCCACGGTTGAGCAATTTATTACAAATAATGACCACCTTTTTCCCAATTGCGAAATCAATATTCATAATTCTTCAGGACGCTCTTTTGCATATCGTATTAATTTGTCTTTATTTGAAATGCTCTTGATGAATCTTATAACCAATGGCGTTAAGTATAATGAATCGGAAAAACCAAGCATAGATATTACCTTTAAGTTATATCATCGCAGATTGCATATACGATTTAAAGACAACGGGATCGGAATTGAAAAGACGGAATTCAAAAAAATTTTCAAGAAATTTTATCAGTCAGGCCAGGCGGATGATATGACAGCTAGGGGGAGCGGACTCGGGTTGCATCTGGTGCAGAATATTGCACGGATTCATAAAGGAAAAGTCGTTGCTCAAAGCAAAGGACGCGGAAAAGGGTCGGTGTTTACCGTGATGCTTCCTTTTAAATCTTGACGGAATCATGATAAAAGAAGGTGCTTGTGAAAAATATTGAAAAAAAACGCGTTTTGGTCATAGAAGATGAGAATCATATCGCCGAAGGTCTGAAACTGAACCTGGCTCTTCAAGGGTATGATGTAATTATAGCTCCGGACGGGGTTTCAGGTCTTAATCAATGGAAGAAATGGCAGCCCGACCTGATCATACTTGATATAATGCTTCCCGGTATTGATGGATTTTCGGTACTTCAAAGCATACGTCTTGAAGATGAACAGGTTCCGATTTTGATATTGTCTGCCAAAAGCGCTTCAGATGATAAGGTTAAAGGGCTTTCATACGGTGTGGACGATTATCTTGCGAAGCCGTTCAACCTTGAGGAGCTTTTGCTGAGGGTAGAGCGTCTTTTGACCCACGCATCTTGGTATCGCAAGAATGGTGACCCAAGCGAAATCGAACCTTTTTCATTGGCAAAGACCTATACGTTTGGCGGAAACCGGATCGATTTTGAATTGTCTGTTGCCTATTGCAAATGCGGAGAAATATGTCTCACTGAACAGGAGGTCAGGCTTTTGAAGCTGTTTGTCGCCAATAAGGGGAAACCGATTTCAAGGAGCAAACTCTTGGGAATCGGCTGGGGATATACAGGGAGTATGACCACACGGACGGTGGACAATTTTATAGTTAGGTTTCGGAAGTATTTTGAGGACGATCCAAAAAAACCGATCTATTTTAAAAGCCTTCGATCAGTGGGCTATATTTTTGATCATGATTCGAATTAATAAAAATGCCTAAAATGATGGCATAAATAAGGGGCCGTTAAAAGCTGGTGATTTTGATAGGTTGAAGAAATTCCAAGACGTTTAATTATCTTCCGGCTCGGCCCATATAATTTCACTCTTGTTGACAATAACCACCTTGCCTGACGTGCCCCTGTGTTCTGCGTCGGACAAAACGAAATACTGATCCGGTGAATTCTTGAAATAATCCGATACTCTCGGAAAATCACCAATATTCAATTTGCCGGTAATGGTTGTTCCGTCCTTTATCTTAACAACAACGGAACGGAAATTTTTTACAAAGGTTTCAGCTATCGGTTCCATAAATCAATCTCCATTATACAGTTTTTTTATCAGTGTTCATCAAAATATTTTATTTTGCACCTTAATTGTAAAATTTATCAAGAATCTGTTTTCCTTTTGGTGTCAGATATAAACGAAGTTTGTTTTCCTTGTTTAATTTCTGCTCAACCAAACCTTTGGCCATCACGGAAGAAAGCGTTTCATTGACTTGCTCTTTTGCAAGTTCCGGATCTTTCAGCAGACCGACCAGGCTTGTTTTGGCATGCTTTTCAGAGGCCATTACCTGCAAAATCTTTAATTCACTTTCCGATATTCCGGCCCGGCGGAGCCGGTCCTTTGAAACTTTCCGGCAACCGATTTTTAAATCATAATCTGTTTCGGCCGCATCGGCGTTAACATCGTCTCTATTTATACTGCCGGTCCCTTGAAACCGTTTATTATAAACATTTTCTTTCAATCTGCATGAGAACACTGCAAATAAAAGGCAGATGCCATTGAAGATGAATAGATTGACCGGTTTTTTATGCGCAACACTAAGCAAATTACTGGAAATCATGTTCAAAAAGAGCGGCACGGTTAACGCTGCAACAATCCCCAGCAAGCAATAGCCAAGGAGAGCTTTCCAGACAGGGGGCTTGTAATTTTCCGATAAAAAGAAATTTACCAGACCACCCAGTATTCCGGAACCTATCATAATACCGAGGATAAGAAACATAAAGCTGTTTGAAAAAGTGCCCAATTCCAAGATATCTTTCGCTACCTGATTATCCATTTATATTTCCCAAAAAGGTAATTTTTTTAAGAAATTAAAAATTTAACCAAAGTTCAAGCGCTCCTTTTTGCGCATTCGGATATTTGCGACTCAAATTTATGATTTTAATATCGGTATTTTTGATACTTGTAATAGGGGAAATAAAACCGGTTAAATGCTTTTTTAAAATAAGCGCCCCCTCTTTATCTTCATCATGGAAGTAACGAACGTCTTGATTATGATAATTAACCTTTTGAATCCCCTCTACTCTGAAACCGTTATGGGTTAAAAAAACAGAAAGTCTTTCCATCAATTTTTTATTTTTTTTATTCGAATAATGCACATATAGTGTGTAGATTGCGGGTTGAATTATATCCTGTGGTGCACTTATTTTTGTTTTTCCCACATCCGTTGATGCTGACATCTTGTTATCTGTCTGTTTTTTTTCATTCAACACATGGGTCGTATGAGCTAACTGTGAAATCTTTGAATTTATCTTCTTCACCTCGGATAGCGTTTCCCGGCTTTTTTCCAGAAGAGTTTGTGTGGTTATCGTGATCTTATCCGTGTGTATCCCTGTCAGACTGATAATTGCAAATGTGAGGCAGCTGCCGATCAACAATCCGGCGATCACCCCCAGCCAAGTGTATCGTTTCCGGAGAGACAGTGCCACCGATTTTGTTAACGTATTGACCAAAAGTTTTAGTTCCTGGACCGATATTTCAACATTTGATAAGTTGTTATTCATTTTAGTCACTTTTTCTTTCTATCAGAAACAGGTTAATATATCTGGGGTCAAAATCTTTGCTTGATACTTCACCGTATTCGCTTTGGATCTCGCCGAAAAGATTTTCCAGAGTATGCCCCAGTTTTCGGGAAATTTCGTAATTGGTGAAACCTGTCCGGTCTGAAAGCCAGCTTAAAAACGATTCTTTTATTGGCAGTCTTATTTTGTAAGGCTTTTTTTTGTCTGCCCAGAGATCATCAAAAAGCCGCTGGAACTCATAGAGACTTAACGGCTCAATTTCCCCTGACAGGCCGAGGTAATTTCTTGCCCAGAGCGTCAGTATAAAATTTTTATATGTCAGAAAACGGTCTGTAACCGGTTCAGGGTTTATTGCCATTAAAGAAAAAAGATCGTCAAAAAGAATAATTTCACTCAATACATTATGCGTAGCCCTTATGTCTTCCATGGAAACAAATTCCCTGTAGAGAACTCCTGTTTTATAGTTGTCAAAAAACATCGGTTTTTTAATCAAAAGCCCCCCCAGTACACCCAGCCATTCTTCGCCCCAGAAGCCCAGTAGCAGACCTTGTTTTTCAAACCAGCTTTTTTTTCTCCATTTTTCGGCCCTCCATTTCAGATCAAGGGCTATGCCGTATCCTACCTTGAAAATATTGGAAATCGGGTATTTGCGTATCAATACTGCGCAGTGACCGGCATCTGAAGCCGTGTTGTCCCGTGATAACCGTTCAAGTCCGATATTCAGGTATCCGCAGACCTTTTTAACAATGCTTTTTAGTTCGTCTTTTTCTCTGATAGTTTTTCGATCAGCAGAAATGATAAGATTGCACAGACCCGCAAACTCGATTTGAATCTGTTCAATAACATCATCTATTTCTATTTTTTTCAAGGCAGCGGTAAAAAGATTTTCTTCCTCCAGCATTCCGGAATGATAGAAAGGAACAGGCAAAAACAGCTTCCGGTCAGGATCTGTTGAAATAAATTTTGTGTCCTGCTTTGCAAAATCCTCTGCTTTCAACGGCTGATATATGCCGATAGATTCTTCATATGGCAGAAAGCCTTTTTCCGCCAGTCTTTCATTGCGCACTCGATAGGCTTCTTCTTCAGTTTCTGCGGGGATTACGCTACAAGTCTCCAGCAGAACATTTTGATATGTGATGTGGTCAAAGGCTGAAAGGGTCTTGAAAAATTTTGAAAGAAAAGCGTTGCGATCTTTCTTTATAGTTTCGTTTGACTCACTTTCTCCGGTTTCAAGCTCGAAAGTACCGTCGAGAAACCTTACATAAAACGTATCGTCATATGTGAAAAACTCATTGCCAAATTCGGATGGATCCTGATCTTCCTCCCTGATTTTAACTTCGATGTTTTTGAACAGATAAAATTCCATGAATTCGGTTTTTTGGTCAAGGAACCACTTGATAAAACGATCCGGGTCTACTTTAAACAGCAGGTCAAACCATCTGGTAACCGATTTCAATTCAATATTATCTTTTTGCCACACTTCAAGATCTACGATGTATTCCCACTGCTTGGCGGATGCAAGGGATAACAGCGGATGAGAATCTTCAAGCCCGATCTCATGGATTAAAAAATAAAAGTCCTCTTCAGGGAATGAATGGATCAGGGCAGCGGGTTGGGGCGAATCTAAAATAGCATTCAAGGCTTTTTCAGGGGGCATAGAAACGATTTTTTTTCTCAGTTTCTGCAGATTTTCTATTCGCGCGATGACCTTTTTATTTTCCATATCTTCATCCCGCCTTTTTGGGATTCCAGGGCGCAAATTTAGAAAGAAGGAGCATGCCGGGAGCAGCGATAAGCGTACAGGCAATAAAAAAACTTTCCCATCCCATGTTTTTAGCAAAAAAACCGGTTGGTGCCGAAGCCATCACCCTGGGAATTCCCATGAGGCTGCTGAGCAGCGCATATTGTGTGGCGGTAAATTTTTTGTGGGTAATGCTCGCCATGAATGCGATAAAAGCGGCGGTCCCCATTCCGCTGCTGAGATTCTCAAAAGCGATAACTGTTGACAATAGGGGAAGACTGTTGCCGACCCGCGCCAGAACCGCAAAGCCGGCGGTGGATGCGGCCTGGAGAAAACCAAAAACCCAGAGACTGCGGTTGATCTCGAGTCGGAGCATGATTACACCGCCGATCACAGTTCCGGCAACGGTAGCCCAGAAGCCGAACAGTTTAACCACCGCACCGATCTGGGTTTTTGAAAACCCTATATCCAGATAAAAGGGTATTGTCATGGCGCTGGCCATTGTGTCCCCGATTTTGTAAAAAAGAATAAAGGCCAGTATCCATAACGCACCCCGTCGGCTGAAATATTCTATCAGCGGATCAAAAACAGCTTCCCTCATGGTCTCCGGAGTTCCCACATTAATCTTGGGTTCCGGCGCCAGAAGCGTGGTTACAACACCGGGCAGCAAACAGGCCGCCATTATCTGATAGACCATGAAAAACGGCATGTGATCTGCCATAATCAGACCACCGCCGGAAGCAAGCAACATACCTACCCGGTATCCGTTGACGTACAGAGAAGAGCCCAGTCCCAGTTCTTCATCAGGCAGATCTTCTCTTCTATAGGCATCAACGACAATATCCTGTGAGGCGCTGAAAAAGGTTACCAGAAATGCTGCAAATGCCATCATCCATGGATTTTTCCCTGGATCAGTGAAGCCCAGGCCGGATATTGAAAACATCAAGGCCGCCTGAACCACCAGAAGCCAGCCTCTTCTGCGGCCCAGAAAAGGGAGGGTAAAACGGTCCATAACCGGTGCCCAGAGGAACTTCAACGTATATGGAAGACCCACAAGGGATATCATCCCGATCACGGTCAGATCCACCCCTTGGTCTTTCATCCATGCCTGCAATACCGTTATGGTCAGAAGAAGCGGCAAACCGCAGGCAAAACCCATCAACAGAGCGACCAGCATGCGGCCGCTGCAAATTACCTTGAGAATGGGGTTAATATTATAATTCCTCAAGCTGAGACGGTGTCACAATCGGGCCATAGGTTTCTCTCAGCGCCATTAGACCTTGCTTCTGTTTTTTAAGAACTTGGAATAACCTGTCGGGGATATCAGGTTCTTTTCCATATGCCTCTGCCTGCATGTCTATCCGGGCAATAATATTGTCAATATACAAAGAAAACTGCTTAATATAGAGTTCTTCCGTATATTCTTTGTTAATTATGGATTGAAAAAGGCTTTTAAGGTCATTAAACTTTGGAAGATGGCCAATGGGGGTTTTAATTATTTCTACTTCATTGTGTGCATGTCTTTCCAGCCAGGCCAGCCAGACTTTAACGTCTTTTTTTTCTCCGAGCAGTTTTTTGGAAGTACCGCCCCTGGCTTCATGGGTCAGGAAATAATTCAATCCCGCCATTACCGCTTTTTTATCTTCTGCAATTTTTTCATTACCAAAAAACTTAAATTGAGCATCCATATAATCGGCCAATGCGCCCGGGATAAAGGGGGCATTGGCCCAAGGCGCCCGTTTAACGCCCGTTGCCCCCACTTCAGTGGCTGTGGCAGCAGATACAATACAAGCGCCAATCACCACGCCGTGGTCCGAATTTTTAGCTACCCAGACAGGAGGCATGGTATCACCGTCTCTACCGCTGTAAGTAATCACTTTTGTTTCCACACCGTTTGGGTCTTCCGCCCTTTCTGAATAATTTGCCAGGTCTGATGAGGTCAAGGTGCATCTTGCATTGGGATGGGAAATGGGGACCTCTTTTCCGTTTTCATCCGTCATACCCTGTTTCCATGGCCCTTGGAAATTTATTCCTTTAAGCGGGGGATCTTCACCATCCCCTGTCCAGCGGGGAACACCGTTGTCAACAATAAGAACATTAGACCAGATAACTTCTGTTCCGGGCTTTCGAAGAAGTTCCATGAGATGTGGATCACCTTCCCAGTTTACATCTTCGACAATACCGAAAATGCCGCATTCCGGGTTTACTGAGCAGATGTTCCCGTTTTCATCAATCCACATTTGTGCCAGATCGTCGCCGATAAAATGGTTGACTGCCATGGCTGTGGTTGTTTTTCCGCATCCGCTGGGAGCGGCGCCGGCACACCACGTTATGCGGTCACCGGGCCCATCTATACCAGTAATAAACATATGTTCCGACAGCTCATTGCCCCTGTTTTCATACACGGCCTTATCAACAGAAAACCGGTGATTTCCTTTTTTCAGCAGCAACGTATTTCCGGCGTAAGTGCAGTTATAACTGTATGTGGTTTGATAACTTCGATCCATAAATACCCGTGCGTTGGGCAGATCTTCGATCCTGTTTAGACCTTCACTGTGGATATTGGTGTAGAAATGCCCCAGACGGTCAACCTCTTTGTCAAAATCGGAAAAAGTATTTCTGTAAAGGATTTCCGCGCTGTGTGACACATATACTGAACTGGTAATCTCCAGAGCGGGATTGGATGCAGGTGCACCCACAGGACCGCGCATATAAAACCCGACGATCATGGTTTTCCCATGCATAATGCCTGTCATTTTATCCCGGATGTCTATCAGCGCTTTTGCCCTATCCATTTTGTTGGCCAGTGAACTGATATGTTCTCCTGGATTGGAGATATAAAACGTACGATCTATGATGCGGCCCTGTTCATATTTGAGATCATAATGGATGGTATGTTTATCCATAGGGAGTTTAGCTTCCTCTCCCTTGGTTATGGCCATTTCCCTGATATGCTGTTTATCTTTTTCAGATCCGGTATTGATAAAAACCGCCTCCGGTTCACACATGGCTATTGCATTGGCGATTTTAATAACAACTTCCGAATGTGTTATTTTTCGTATCCGAGATAGATTGGTTGGGTCTAATTTATTTTCAAAAAGCTTGTTTGCCGCTTCAAAAGTTGTGATGCCTCCTATTTCAGTGACGATATCTATCCCTTTCTTTTTTTCTAACATGTATATTCTCCTTTTTTAAATTGGATGGCTTCGTAAAAAGTCCAACTTCTGCGTTGCGCTGTATTCCTCGTCACTGCGACGTACTATATGTACGTCTCATTCCTCGGAATTTGCGCGCCTTGAATTTGGAGCTTTTTACTTTGCCATCAAAATCAGACTTTTTACGAGACCGTCAAATCGAATCGACAATAATATCATGCAGATTTCTTTTGGGCACATGATGGACGCCCTGATTATCCCGCCAGTACCGGATATTATTATCAGGGCCAACGGTTTCTATCACAACTTTTTCTTTGGGTTTTCCAATTGCAATTACAAGTAGTATTTTCAATTTGTTGTTTATATTCAGTATATGCTTAAGCTTTTGACGGTTTATCGCTCCGAACATACATCCGGCAAGCCCCTTTTCTCTGGCACCTAATAGAATACTCTGGCCGGCAATACCACAATCGTATCCAATATATGGGTTGGCTTTTTCGGTATCACCGAGGATAATAATATATCCTGCGGGCCGTTCTCCTTGTTTGGGGCCGGGCCAGTCCTTTAGGTATGCCGCCCATCCAAGGCATGAAAATATTAGGGCGTTTTTATCATGGGTACAGGAAAGGATGTATTTTAATGGTTGCAAATTTGCCGCTGATGCTGAAAGCCTTGCCAGATCGACCAGCTCTTTCAAGGTCTCCGGAGTTACGGCATGGTCCTGATAAAATCTGCGGCAACTTCTGTTTTTTCTTATCAGATTTGCAATCATAGGTATTGGTTCTTCATTTGTTAGTTTCTTAATTGTGACGGTTTCGTAAAAAGTCCAACTTCTGCGTTGTGCTGCATCTCGTAATCATTCAACGTACGATAAGTACGCCTCATGATTGCAAAATTTGCACGCCTTGAATTTTAACTTTTTACGAAACCGTCTAAATCGGACTTTTTACGAGTTCATCAATTGTGGATTTTGTGCTTTTTGTGGCAAAACTTTTTTCTTCTCGCCATAAAGGCACCAAGACACTAAGACACTAAGAAAGAATAACAAAATAAAATCCTTCGTATCTTTGTGCCTTGGTGGCAAATATTTCTTGGTTCTCTCCGAGCCGTAGGCCGACCCGTCCGCCTTACTCCGCTTGGCAGGAGGGCGGACTTGTCCGGGTTGGAAAGTTATAAAAAAATAATTACCCGTGTGTTATTTCCTGAACCGGTATGTTTTGATCAATCCAGATCAAGACTTTGTCAAACTCATCTTTGAGTTCGGCAAACGCTTTTCCTCTATGGCTTACACGGCTCTTTTCTTCTCTGGTTAATTCCGCAAAAGTTTTATTTAAAGGCGGATAAAAGAAGATCGGATCGTATCCGAATCCATTTGAGCCTGCAGGGCTTTCCGTGATCAGACCCTGGCAGCGAGCTTCATATGTCAGGGCAGGACCTGTGGGAACCGCTATGGAGATGACGCATTCAAAGGCGGCATTTCGGTTGGACTTTCTTTTCATTTCGTCAAGAAGTTTCAAATACCTCTGTTCATCGGTTGCATTTTCGCCTGCATAGCGTGCCGAATGGATGCCCGGAGCACCCCCTAAGGCCTCGACCAAAAGTCCTGAATCATCAGCCAGCGCCGGCAACCCGAGGATTCTTGCTGCGAAACTCGCTTTTTTGTATGCATTTTCATCAAAAGTATCCCCATCTTCTTCCAGGGAAGGGATGGGTCCAAAATCGCCCAAATTTTTGATATCAACCGGAAAATCTTTTAAAAGATCCCTGATTTCTACTGTTTTGCCTTTGTTGCGGGTGGCAATAACAAGAGTAATCGATTTTTTCATTCAAACCTCATTTTTTCTTTAGAAAGCCTGGTCCTATGGACCAGGATTCTTTATCATGGAAATATAACTGTTAAAGAAAATTAACATTATAAATCATGGTTAGATCTTTGTAAAGTTTTTTCAATTGCTTGTTGGACTAAAGAAAATTCTTTACACGTCAAGGGATGCTGATATATTAGTCCCTCATAAAACGATACGTCAAAATAGAAAATGTAATATTAAGTATAGGGAAGGTACCATGCATAAACTACTCACTGAACATTCCGGTCTGAAAATGCTGCTTTTGGGCAACGAAGCCATTGCCCGTGGGGCGGTTGAGGCCGGAGTTGCTGTTGCAACAACATACCCTGGCACGCCCTCTTCAGAAATATCAACCAACTTTTTCCAGATCTCCCGGGAAAGCAACCTTTATTTTGAATACAGCACCAATGAAAAGGTGGCTCTTGAAGTGGCGGCTGCTACGGCAAATTCCGGAGTTCGAAGCATGTGTGTTATGAAACATGTGGGCATGAATGTGGCTGCAGACGTTTTTATGACGCTTGCCTACATTGGCGTTAAGGGGGGGCTTGTTATCGTTACGGCCGATGATCCGTATATGTTTTCGAGCCAGAACGAACAAGACAACCGTTATTATGGCAAGTTTTCAGGTCTGCCCGTGGTGGAACCGTCTTCGGTGCAGGAGGCTAAAGATATGGTCGCCTATGCTTTTGATATTTCAGAAAAACTTCAGCAACCGGTTATCTTCAGAACAACAACCAGAATAAATCATTCCACTGCCGACGTGGTTTTTGGTGAAATCAAGGCGCCCGAAACAAGCGGTGATATTTCCAAGGATCCTTTCAATCAGGTGCCCGTCCCTGCTGTTGCCAGAAATCTTCATGCAAAACTGCTAAGCAAACTTGAAACCGCTGAAAAGATGTCCGAAAATTCAGAATACAATTTCATCATGGGCGACGGCGTCTGGGGTATTATATGTAATGGTGTAAGTTACAATTATGTGTCTGATGCAGCCAAAGACCTGAACATAGAACATCGGATTAAGATATTTCGTATCGGATTTTCGCATCCCATGCCCCGAGCTATGATTAAACGGTTTTTAAAAGAGTGTGAAAAAGTGCTGGTTGTGGAGGAAGGCGAGCCTTTCATGGAAGAAACGGTTAAGATGCTGGCACAGGAGGAAAAATTAACCCTTCCGATTTTGGGGAAAAGTCAAAAATATTTCTCACGACTTTATGAATTCGATCCCGCCCTGGTAAGACAATCCATGGCAACCTGTTTTGATGTGGCGTATACACCGGCTAAGGCTCTGGATCTTTCTGATATTCTTGAAATTCCGGATCGCCCGCCCAACCTTTGTGCCGGATGCTCTCATCGGGCCACCTTTTATGCGGTTAAAAAGGCTTCGGAAGGTATGGATACAATTTGTCCCACCGATATCGGCTGCTATACCCTCGGATTCCTGCCACCGCTTGCCATGGGAGATTTTCTGATATGTATGGGAGCTTCTGCAGGAGTATCCTGCGGTTTTTCAATAAAGACCAACAAGAAAGTCATTTCCTTTATCGGAGATTCCACCTTTTTTCATTCCGGAATACCCGGTTTAATTAATGCCGTCTATAATAACCATAATTTTACCATGGTAATTCTTGATAACGGCACCACCGCCATGACCGGGCATCAGCCTCATCCCGGTGTTGATATGAAAAAACTGAACATTGACGGGTACGGGATGGTGTCTATCGAAGATATCGTCCGGGCTGTGGGGGTATCTCACGTTACGGTTATCAGGCCTTACAGGGTTAAAAAGAGTATCCATGCAGTAAAAGAAGCCCTGAACTTTAAAGGGGTTTCGGTGGTGATATCCAAAGAAATGTGTACGCTGTATGCGAGAAGTCTGAAGAAAGCCCGGGGGAAACCTTTTTTTGTTAGTGCCAAATGTAAAGGTCACAAAGATTGTATTAATGAGCTCGCATGCCCGGCCTTTTTCATAGAGGATAACCGGGTTAACATCGACCCTGTCATGTGTTCGGGGTGTTCAGTCTGCGCCCAGATCTGCCCGGAGCATGCAATTTTACCCATTAGGGATACATAACTCAAAAATTGGATTATTAAATGAATACAACGAGATTAATAATAGTGGCTGTGGGCGGACAGGGAAATCTTTTGGCTTCCAGGGTTATCGGAGAAGCCGCACTTCTTTCAGACATTCCTGTGCGTATGAGTGAAATACACGGCATGGCTCAAAGGGGCGGTGTTGTTGAATCCTCAATTGTGTTTGGGGATGCCCAAAGCACCGTAATTTCGGACGGTGAGGCTGATGTGCTATTAGGGTTTGAGCCGTCAGAAACTTTGCGGGCCTTAAATAAATGCAATTTAAATACGGTTGTCATTACAAATCTGGCGAAGCTTCCGTCTTTTACGGTAACCACGGGGAAAAGTGTTTATCCGAATCTGGATGAACTGCAGGAGTTGATTCGGAAAAAAACGGCAAAACTTATTGCCTTTGATGCAGCGTCAATGGCAATCCAAGCCGGAAATGTCTTGTCCGTAAATATGGTTCTGCTGGGTGCCTTGATTCAAACACATACCGTTCCCCTGTCCACCGAAAATATCAAAGAATCAATAATGAAGAGAACCCGAAAAGATTTTGTTGAGTCGAACTTAAAAGCTTTCGAGCTTGGGTTCTCCGCCGCCAAAGGACTCGGATAATTAAAAGTGTCTAAAGTGCCTAAAGTTATGGTGTCGCTTCGCTGATTTTATATAATTGACAGAATTCCTTAACTTTAGCTCACTTTAAACTTTAGTTCACTTCAAACTCTTGCAGATAGATGGCTCTGCCTTGGAGTTTTGTGTCTAAAATCACAAATTCCAAGCACCAAATTACAAACAAATCTCAAATTCAAATATTCAATGACCAAAACCTTCCAGGACGAGACATTGTTTGGATTTTCGAATTTCGGTCATTGGAATTTGTTTGATATTTGGAATTTCAATAATTCAATGAACTTCCAACAAAGCAAATCCCCTCTGGGGATAACCAAAGCCTAGTCCTTTGGGCCAGGATTTTTATAGTTGCGTGTATGCTTCAAGAACTCTCCATTAGAAACTTTGCGATAATCGATGATCTTCGTATATCCTTTTCAGACGGACTGAACATTTTGAGCGGCGAAACCGGCGCCGGCAAGTCTATCATCATAAATGCGGTCAATCTTTTGCTTGGAAGCCGGGCAAATGTCGGGCTCATTCGTACCGGCAGCCAGACGGCGGAACTCGAAGCATTGTTTCAAATTGCGAAGCAAAGCACCATCGCCGGTATTATGGAAAAAAACAGTTTTCATCCCGAAGAAGGACTTCTGATAAGAAGGATTGTTTCTCGCAAAGACCGCCACCGGATTTATATCAATGGACATCTTGCAACCACTCAAACGCTGAATTTGATAACCGAAAATCTTGCAAGCATATCCGGACAGCATGCTCATCAGAGACTGTTAAAAGAAGAGAGCCAGTTGGAGATAATCGATCAGTTTGGAGATTTGATTTCCCTGCGTGATGAGGTTTTTGCGTGTTTTCATGAAATAGTCCCGTTGATCCGGAATCTCAAAAACCTGAGGGCTAAACAGGCGCGTTACGCCGAACACGTTCAGTTGCTCGAATTCCAGCAAAAAGAGATCCGTCAGGCATCCATAATCCCGGGAGAAGATGTCGCTCTTGAGCAGGAACGGATCCGTCTGAAAAATGGAGAAGAACTTTTTCAGGCGGTTCACAGCAGCGTTGAAGCGCTTTACAGTGCACAGGGTGCGGCTGTTGAACGCCTTGTAGCGGTGAAAAAAGATCTTGAAAAAGCTTCCCGCATAGATCCCGCGCTCGTCCCAAAGACAGAGCGTATCGCCGAAGCATCCATTTATCTTGAAGATATTGCTGAAGATCTTAGAACTTATCTGAAAAATATACAGCTTGACGAAAACCGTCTTGAAGCGGTTGAAGCGCGCCTTGACACCCTAACTAAGCTCAAGCGCAAATATGGAAAGTCTCTTGAGGATGTACTTTTGCAACTTGAATCCATAGACCATGAGCTTTCAGGAATCGATAATCTATCAGAGGATATCGCTGATACCGAAAAAAAGCTTTCCTTTCTGCACAGCAAGCTGGTCAAACTGGCCATAACGCTTTCCACGAAAAGGAAAAGCACAACTAAGACACTTGCCAAAAAAGTGGAAAGAGAACTGGGCACCCTTAAGATGTCCCAAACAAAGTTCCGGATCTCCTTTGGAACCATACCTGTGGATGAAAATACAGATGCCTATCTCACAACAAAAGAGAACATCATCACTGAAACCGGAATCGACCGCATAACCTTCCTGATTGCTCCGAATGTGGGAGAGCCGCTCAAACCGCTCAGCAGTATTGTTTCGGGCGGTGAACTTTCACGGGTTGTCCTTGCATTAAAGGCCATACTGGCCAAGACCGATGCGGTGGAAGCCATTGTTTTTGATGAGGTTGACGCGGGAATCGGAGGGAGCGTGGCAGAGGTAGTGGGCAAAAAGCTCTCATCCCTTGCCCGTCACCATCAGATCATCTGTATTACTCATTTGCCTCAAATTGCAAAGTTCGGCGACCATCATTTCAATATCTCAAAGCATGTTACCCGCGGGAGAACCAAAACAACCATAAACCGTTTAACCGAGGCGGAACGCGTCAAAGAGATCGCCAGGATGCTTGGAGGTGAAAAAATCACCCGCGCCACTCTTGATCATGCACATGAGATGCTGGATAACAAACTTGAAATACCATGACTTTTTATAGCATTCCGCCATTATTGACATTGTGCTGCTTTATCGGGCTTGCCGCTCTGGCTATTTTCTATGGCCCCAGAACAAAAACAAACTTGCTTTTTTTTACAATCTGCATCCTCGGATCCTTTCTTTATATCGACATACTTTTCGCTTTCAATGCTACATCTGCTGAAACCGCTCTTTGGGTCAGTCGTACAGATCATTTTTTTATTGTGTATCTATTCCCCGTATACATTCACTTTTTTCATACCTATCTCAATATTTCTGGGCGAAAATGGCTTGTCCGGGGTGCATATGCCTATGCATTTATTCTGATGTGCCTTACGCCAACGCCTTTTTATATCGAATCCATGCAGAAACATTATTTCGGTTATTTTGCTAAGGGCGGAATTCTTTATCCTTTTTTCGGCCTGGCAGGGCTTTTTGTTACCATATATGTCTTGATACAGTTATTTAATGCAATCCGTAAAGAGAGCAACAGTTCCCATAAAAACCGACTTAAATATCTGTTTGCCGGATTTGGCATTATGGGTCTAATTAACGGGTTGGATATCTTTCCGATCCATGGATACTCGGTATATCCACCCGGCAATTTAAGTTTTATTCCCCTTATTATTTTTGCTGTGGGACTTTTTAAGCACGATCTTCTTGACATGGGGATATTGATCAAAAAAAGTCTTATCTATTCAATTTTGACTGCATTTCTGACCTGCTTATATGCTCTGATAATCATTATGGCGGATAAGGTCTTTAAAAATTTTAATTTTTCAGATTCCATTTACTTTCCCATATGCTTTTTGCTTTTAATCGCTTTTGTTTTCGGACCGTTAAAATCAAAAATACAGATCATTATCGATGGCATCTTCTACAAAGGAAAGTATGATTATCAGAAAACCATTAAACGGGTCAGCCAGTTGATCGTATCGATTCTCGATAATGAGGAAATCGCCAAACTGCTGATGGATACGATTGTTGAAACCATGAAGGTTCGTCATTGTGCTCTTTTTTTACGGGATACATCCGGCTCGAGTTTTATAAATTTTTCTACCTGTGGGGAACCGAATGATCAAGGGTGCTCCATTTTGATAAACACGGACACTTGTGTGATCAAATTCATGAAAAATCAGCGCCGGCCCGTTATAAGGAAAAATCTTAAGCAAAAGATTTCATTGCCCGAGATTCCGGATGTTCTCAAAGATATGGATGTGTTGGGCGCAGAAATCGTTCTTCCGATGATCTTTGAGGAAAACCTGAACGGATTTATTGTTCTGGGGGAGAAACTTTCCGGGGATCTTTTTACGCCTGAAGATATGGATCTTCTTGAAACACTTGCCGGACAGAGTTCACTTGCTTTTGAGAATGCTCGTTCTTATAAGCTGCTCAATGACCTGAACGAGAATCTTGAGAAAAAGATCGAAGAAAGGACCATAGATCTTAAACATGCCCTTTCTGAGAAAGAACGAACCCAGGAAATGTTAATCCGCTCGGAAAGCCTTGCCGCAATCGGTCAATTGGTTGCAGGTGTTGCCCATGAACTGAATAATCCGTTGACAACGGTTACAAGTCTGGTACAGGCCACCATAGAAGATCTTGAGCAATGGGATCAACAGAATCCTTTTGGCCCGGACTTGATAGACGATCTCAAGTTTGCCGATAAGGAACTTGGCAGGGCCAAGTCGATTGTGGCGAGTCTTCTGGGGCTCTCCCGACAGACCCAGACCTATTTGGAAGCGGTGAGCATCAATTCGGTTGTAAAAGATGCTTTACGGATTATGTACAACCAGTATAAACATCACAGTCTCGAAATCGTGGAAAATTATGATCGGAATCTTCCTGATATTCAGGGGAATTTTGCCAATTTGGGTCAGGTAGCGCTGAATATTATTCAAAATGCCATTCAGTCTGTTATCCATAACAAGGGAGTCATATACCTTGATACATGGTTTGACCCTGATAAAAGCCAGGTGGTTTTTTCTTGCAAAGATACCGGACCCGGCATTCCTGAATCTATCCGGCAGGACATTTTCAAGCCTTTTTTTACAACCAAAGAGGTTGGCAGGGGAACAGGGCTTGGATTATACATATGCCATGAAATCGTCCGGAAACATGGCGGCACGTTAAAGCTCAGAGACAGTGACGGACCGGGTGCAGTATTTGAGGTAAAATTGCCCATAGATGGTAAATCTTGACAATTTCGAAAAGATGATAAAAGATATTCATCGGCGTTCACGGGTTCAAAGGTTCAGGCGTTCAAGGTTCCATTCTCGTCCCCGGACTGCATTTGGGATGCGTATTTACGAGAAAAGCGTCAGTTTCGTCAGGCCTAATCCAAAATTTGAAGCCAAATTGGCAATTACTTGGGAAAATGAACATTT
>JAYEFV010000555.1:0-1606 GCA_034658755.1 Thermodesulfobacteriota bacterium
CCCGGCCCGAATCGGATTTAAATGTATATAGCGCACCAGTTCCGGAAGGTAAGTGTTTTCCTGACACAAAATCGATTTGCCGTGCCCTGTTAAATCTAATAATATCTTAATTGGAGACACGTGTTCCCGTCAGAATGAGTTTAAGAAAAGGTGCATTTGGCAAAAACTATTTAACCGGGATAGCGATTTTGCCGCCGGTTCGTAGAGCCTACGCCTCGGAGAGAAATAAACGGCCGTAACGGCGATGCCGCCGGTTAAAAGTAACCGCATAGCCGGTCAGAAGTCGTCGCATAATTTGAGCAATAGGCTCTTTGCCGGTTTTTAAAAGAAGATGGAAATGTTATGTGAAGCTTTGGATTATGTGAAGTTGAGCTCCCATCCGTGGCAGGGCGTGGAGGTCTTTTGCAAAACAGAACCAAGTCTATCCAGAAACTGGTTTCGATCGGTATTGTTTTTAAAAATGTTTCGTCGCTCGATACCCCTGCATATGATATGATGAAAGGCACCCGGCGCATCTATTCTGGCTTGACGTGGCATGTGACTTCATTACCACAAACAAATGAAAAAAAACACCTAAATTCAACCCCCCCCTTTTGCGCTGCTCATCTCTGCCCGTCAATCTTGAGCGTCTTCGGCAAATCGTTCTCTTGATTCTTTTATCGCATCAAGAATGTCTTTCGTAGTTGCTTTGGTTTTAATGCCCGGAACCTCAAATGGTGATTTTGGACATAAAAACGCCCTCATCCACAACATTTTTTATATTTTTTCCCACTACCACAAGGGCATGGATCATTACGACCAGTTTTTACAGACTGAACAGGTTTGGGTGGATTAAGCAACTTTTCAAGATCCGAGATATCTTCCGGCTTGTCCGGTTCAATGCCTAAAATGAACATCCATCCATTTTTATCGAATATGGAAGCTATTTCCTCAGCCCTATGTTCATTCTGAACACGTACTATTGCGGGTTTCTTTTTTGTTCCTAATTTTGCCATGATTTAAATGCGATTCCTTAAAAATAAAAAAGGCTCACAATATTCTGTAAGCCCTTGGTATTATTTTGGTAGCGGGGGCTGGATTTGAACCAACGACCTTCGGGTTATGAGCACGCTAACCCCCTGTAATAACTATACAAGATAAACCGTTGATACACGGGCTTTCCCTTACATTCCATAATCCTAATAATTTTTGTTATCACTTTCTAGAAACCAGAATACACAAAATAATCGAAATAGCAATAAATAAAAATGACACAAATCGGACACACCTTTCACTGACTAGTATTCCCAAATCACTTTTTATATTAAAATCATCAGTCTTGTAATCATAATTTCACGCAAATCTATTAAATCCATATACCATATCATAGGAAAAACGCATACCTTACTATACCTCACACAAAACATATACCTTAAATCGCATCTGGAAGCGTCTGGATAGTAAAATATAATATGTATTGACATATAAATAGTAAAAGTATTGGAAACACCGATTTAATTCCTTACCAAATTCACCGGAATAATTCCTTACCAAATTCACCGGTGAATAATTACCGTTTCTTCAATTCGATGATATAATTCAAAAGAAAATATCTAAGATATCCATC
>JAYEFV010000556.1:0-7013 GCA_034658755.1 Thermodesulfobacteriota bacterium
AGGACAAGCCATATCTGGCGGAGCATATTTGCGAACCATCTCCTGATGAACTTCTGGGTGAGCTACTGCCAAGGAGCGTATATGTTCAGTTATACGGTGCGTTACTGGAGACATCTACCAGCGAACATGCCGCACGGATGATGGCCATGGACAATGCGTCAAAAGCTTGTGACGATATGATAGATAATCTCACTCTGGCATACAACAAGGCTCGGCAGGCATCCATAACCGCAGAGTTGATGGATATAGTCGGCGGTGCCGAGGCCCTTAAAGGATAAACCTGGGAAATAGTCACTAGTTATTTGTTAATCGATTAACAAATAACAAACAACAGATTTGGAGGTCTATAGATGGGAGAAAATATAGGTAAAATTATGCAGGTTATGGGGCCTGTGGTTGATGTGGAGTTTGAACAGGGTAAACTTCCTACGATTCTTACTTCACTTCTGATTAGCAATCCAGCAATCAGCGATGAGGCTGACAATCTTGTTGTTGAAGTCGCACAGCACCTGGGCGATAATATTGTCCGTACGATTGCAATGGACATAAGCGACGGTCTTGTCAGGGGGATGCCGGTTAAGGATACGGGAAAACCGATTATGATGCCTGTGGGTGAAGCCGGACTAGGACGAGTTCTTAATGTGGTCGGAAGGCCGGTGGATGGTTTGGGACCGGTCAGTCAGGAAAAGATGCTGCCCATACATCGTCATGCCCCGAAATTTACGGAGCAGGATACCACGGTTCGTGTTCTTGAGACCGGTGTAAAGGTTATTGATTTGCTGGTGCCATTCCCCAGAGGGGGTAAAATGGGGATGTTCGGGGGTGCCGGTGTGGGAAAAACCGTTATCATGATGGAGATGGTACACAATATCGCTATGGAGCACGGCGGCATTTCCGTTTTTGCAGGTGTTGGTGAACGGACTCGTGAAGGGAATGACCTTTACTATGAAATGAAAGATTCCGGAGTTCTTCCCAAGGCTGCCTTGATATACGGACAGATGACAGAACCTCCGGGAGCAAGGGCTCGGGTTGCTCTTTCAGCCCTTACGGCTGCGGAATATTTTCGGGATGAAGAGGGTCAGGATGTCCTTATTTTCATTGACAACATCTTCCGGTTTACCCAGGCCGGTTCCGAGGTTTCCGCACTTTTGGGACGAATGCCTTCGGCGGTTGGATATCAACCGACCCTGGCTGTTGATCTGGGGGAACTACAGGAACGGATCACGTCAACAGACAAGGGCTCGATTACGGCAGTACAGTGTGTTTACGTGCCGGCAGATGACTTGACTGATCCGGCCCCCGCAACAACATTTGCACATCTTGACGGGACGGTTGTTCTTTCACGGCAACTGGTTGAACTCGGTATATATCCTTCGGTGGATCCCCTTGATTCAACGTCCAGAATCCTTGATGCGGCTTATATCGGGGATGAGCATTACCAGACTTCCCGCCAGGTTCAGCAAACACTTCAGAAATATAAAGAACTTCAGGACATTATCGCAATACTGGGAATAGATGAGTTGTCTGATGAAGATAAAATTACGGTAACACGAGCAAGGAAAATTCAGCGCTTTTTGTCCCAGCCCTTCCATGTTGCTGAAGTATTTACTAATGTACCCGGGGCTTATGTCAAGATCGAAGATACCGTAAAAGGCTTTAAGGAAATATGTGAAGGCAAACACGATGATCTCCCCGAGCAGGCTTTCTACATGGTGGGAGGGATTGATGATGTCCTAGAAAAGGCCAAACAGATGGCCGAATAAATATAGTTGTGAGGGGAAACGGATGGCTGGAAATATTACGTTAGAAGTGGTTACCCCTGAAAAAGTGGTTGTTAGCGAAGAAGTTCAAATTGCGGTGGCTCCCGGCAGTCTCGGTGAGTTTGGCGTACTTATCGGCCATACCACTTTTTTGACGACCCTAAAAACAGGTACGATCCACTATACGGGTGCAGACGGGGGGCAAAGATATATTTTTGCCAGCGGTGGATTTGCTGAGGCGCTTCCGGATAAGCTTACGGTGTTGGCAGAATCGGCTGAAAGGAGGCGTGATATTGATACCGAACGTGCAAAGGCTGCAATGGAACGAGCCCAGAAACGTTTGGAAAAAGAAACTGAGGATATTGACTTCGCAAGGGCCAAGGCAGCCCTGGAGAGAGCCGTGCACCGAATAGGGCTTGTTGAAACAAGGCAATAGTAAAAATTGCCATTGGTTTTTGAGTTTATACTTATTCCTGATATATGGGAAATGATCGTTGGATTTACATAATGAGGGCAGACCAATAATTTGGTTTGCCCTTTTTCTTTCAAAGCAAAAGATTCAGGGCTCATGGTTTAAAATATAAAAGAAAGACAATTTCGAGATGGGTAAAAAAAAGAATAAACCTTGACTTTCGGTTATATAAAAGATTATATTAAACAAACAGATTATGAGGTGTAAGGTTGGATAACGAATTTATTTTAAGACAATTTGAAGAAATTGAAAAAAAAGTTGAAAAATTAATCGACATTAATAAATCACTTGAGGTGACAAACCTAGAATCTAGGAATAAAATTAAGAGATTAGAGGAAGAGCTTCAAGGTAAGGTTGATGCTGAAACCAATTACACACAAGAGAAGGCTTTGATCCGGTCAAAGATTGATAGTCTTTTGGTCAGACTAGAGGATATTACTGAGATTGAATAGTGGCTAAAAGGGATGATCTTAGAAAGGTAGAAGAACTTATTCATTGGAACAACTTGTAACAATAGAACTTTTTGGGCAGCCTTATACATTTAAAACAGAATCGGACATAACCAATGCTAAAGAGGTTGCTGATTACCTTGTCAAAGAAGTGACTAAGGTTGAAACTCAACATTCGAGTAAATCATCTGTTACTAAATTTGCGACTTTGATTTTAGCTGCACTTAACATTGCTAATGAAAATATTGAGAGAAAAAGATTTTATTCAGACTTGTTGGCAAATATTTCTAAAAAATCAGCCAACCTGACCCGTGCATTGGATGCTGCAGTAAATGATTAAAGGTTTTTAACAAGTTGATACCGCTAATATGTGATAAGTTGTTTTTTCCTGTTCCTCCCTTAATGCCTGTATTTATCAAGGATAAATTTAGGCAGTTTTTGTTATCCTCCCGGGATAAAATGAGATCTTGATGTTTTTTAAACCAGGCGTTTGACCCCTGCCGTGTTTGTGATTGGAAGATGTCCCTTGACCCAACATCTATTTAAAGGGAGCCTTCCCTGATTTTGGTGCGCATGTTCTGCTCGTACAGAAAAGCCTAAAGAAATTAAAAGGTGCCCACTTTATTTTTTTGGTTCAAAGATCTCCCAACACGGCATTGTGGCAGGGGGCCTGCTTAATTCAGATCAAAGAATAGCTATCAATCTGATACGGCGGGAAGTTCCGATACAAATCTATTGATACATTAAGTGCACAAAGATATAAGCATTTTTTTAAATACCTTACCTTTTTTTTCCTAAATTTCTCATTCATAATCTGCATCATTATAACATTCTTCATAAGTCGTATCGTAAAGCGGGCAATTTAGTTTTATCTGATATCAAATTTAACCTATTGAACCTTCAGGTAAAACATAAAGGTTTAATCTTGATGAGAGTGTTACATATAAATATTTTCGGGGAGTAGGCTAATGAATGAATATAATTTATTAATAGGGATGATTGCATTCGTTCTAGGCTTTGCAATTGCCTATTGGGTTAAAGGGATAATTGTAGCTCAGAAAGTTAAGGCAGCTGAAAGGGAGACTTCGCGAATATTAGAGGATGCCAAGAGGAGATCAGAGACTCTAATAAAAGAAGCCCAACTGGAGGTTAAAGACAAACTTTTCAAGATGAAAAGTGAGTTTGATGCTGATACCAAAGAAACTATAAATGAATTGAAAAAGAAAGAGCAGCGGTTGATTCAAAAAGAGGAGAATATCGACCGCAAGATAGATCAATTCGAACGCAAAGAACGGGACATTTCGCGAAAAGAGAAAAAGCTTGGGATCAGAGAGGAAGAAATCGGGCGGACTAAAATTAAATATAATGAGCTTATTGAAGAACAAAAAAGACAGCTTGAAAAAATTTCCGGTTTAACGGCGGAACAGGCCAAGGAACTTCTGGTTAGGGCCATGGAAAACGAGGCGCGATATGAAGGTGCCAAGATTATCAAAAGGATAGAGAATGAAACAAAAGAACAGGCAGATAAAAAAGCCACAAAGATCATGGCTACTGCCATTCAAAGGTACGCCGGAGATTTCGTCGCTGAACATACTGTTTCAGTGGTTCAACTCCCAAACGATGAGATGAAAGGGCGAATAATCGGCAGGGAAGGTCGAAATATTCGTGCACTTGAGGCGGCAACCGGTATTGATCTTATCATAGATGATACGCCTGAGGCGGTTATTTTGTCTGGTTTTAATCCGGTTCGACGTGAGGTTGCCAGGCTTTCACTGATGCGGTTAATAGCGGACGGTCGGATTCATCCGGCCCGCATTGAGGATGTTGTTAAAAAAGTAGGGAAGGAAGTTGATTTAACAATAAAAGAAGCTGGAGAACAGGCGGCGTTTGATTTAGGTGTTCACGGTATTCATAGCGAACTTATTAACTATATCGGCCGATTAAAGTTTCGTACCAGTTATGCCCAGAATGTTTTGCAGCATTCGATTGAGGTGGGTGTTATATGTGGTATTATGGCGTCTGAATTGGGGCTTAACTCGAAACTGGCGAAACGAATGGGATTACTGCATGATATCGGAAAGGCGATTGATCGCGAGGTTGAAGGCCAACATGCTATAATTGGTTCTAAGCTTGCAAAAAAATACGGTGAAACACCTGAGGTCGTGCATGCCATTGCTGCTCATCATGAAGATGTGACGCCAAGTTCAGTGTATGACTTGTTGATACAAGCTGCAGATGCTTTATCAGGGGCAAGACCTGGAGCTCGTAAGGAACTGCTTGAAAATTATATCAAAAGATTGGAAGACCTTGAAAACATAGCAAAATCATTTAATGGGGTTGCCAACACTTATGCTATTCAGGCCGGAAGGGAGCTTAGAGTTATCGTCGAAAGTGGTATTATCTCTGATGAAGAGTCCACGCTTCTCAGCAGAGATATTGCCAAAAAAATTGAAGAGTCTCTAACCTTTCCAGGCCAGATAAAGGTTACGGTCATACGTGAAACCCGGGCGGTAGAGTATGCAAATAAATAAGTTGAGAATTATAAATGAGGTAAAAATAACATGTCGAATTTGATCGATATTCTTAAAAAAAGAGGTTTTATTGATCAGACAACACATGAGAAAGCGCTGGACGAGTATCTCGAAGCCGGACAAGTAACTTGTTATATCGGTTTTGATCCTACAGCATCCAGTCTCCATGTGGGGAGCCTTGTTCCGATAATGTCACTTGCACACATGCAAAGACACGGGCATCGCCCTATAGCGCTTATAGGAGGCGGGACAGGCCTTGTGGGTGATCCGAGTGGAAAGACTGAAATGCGTAAGCTTCTAACACATGAGATGGTGGATGAGAACGCAACGGGTATTAAAAAACAGCTGTCTCGTTTTATCGACTTTAGCGATGACAAGGCGCTGATGTTGAACAATGCCGATTGGTTGACTAAATTAGAATATATACCGTTTTTAAGAGATTTTGGACGACATTTTTCTGTTAATCGTATGATAAAAGCCGAAAGCTATAAAATGCGCCTTGAATCCGAAGAAGGCCTTAATTTTATTGAATTTAACTATATGCTTTTACAGGCATATGATTTTCTGGAACTCTATGATCATTATGGATGTAGATTGCAGATGGGAGGGAGTGATCAATGGGGAAACATTGTTGCCGGAGTTGAGTTGATTAGAAGGGTTCGTCAAGAAACCGTATTTGGGATTACCTTTCCGTTAATAACGACCAGCAGCGGCGCAAAAATGGGCAAAACAGCTGAAGGCGCTGTGTGGCTTGATCCGAATAAAACGTCCCCTTATGAATATTATCAATACTGGATAAATACAGACGATCGAGATGTTGTTAGATTCATGGCGCTATTTACATTTTTACCCATAGAAGAGATCAAAATGCTTGAAAAATTAAGTGGTGCCGATTTGAATAGCACGAAGGTCGTACTGGCTTTTGAGGCTACGCAGATTGCTCATGGAATGGAAGCGGCCATTAAAGCCTATCATGCCGCTGCAAGAATGTTTGGTGATCGAGTTGTCTTTAAGGATATTATGCCGTCAAGTTCGGTTCCCAGAAATGGTTCTGAAGATAAAAATATTTCAATGAAGATAGATAGTAATTGGCCAGGCTTAAAAGTTGAAGCGAATATGACTGAATCGATACCACACTCATATATGGAAGAAGACCGGTTTGAAGAGGGTATTCCGGTCTTTAAACTTTATCATATGGTAGGCCTTGCAAGCTCGGGAAGTGCTGCTAGAAGACTTATTGAGCAGGGAGGAGCGTATGTTAATGGCAAGCGTATGGAATCCTTTGATTATTTGCTAACGAATAGTGATATTATCGACTTGGAAATATTGTTAAGGGCGGGAAAAAAACGGTATCATAAAATAAAAATAATGAAAAATAAGTCTTGACAAAACTAACATATCAAATTATTTATATCGTTTCATTTTAGATAGCTGCAGATTAAATAAATATAAAATAAATTTGCAGGAAATACGCGAAAAAAAGGTTGACAAAATAGATTAGAATCGTATAATAAAATTTCTGGTCTGTTTCTTTTTGCCATTAGGATGTTTTTTGTAAAAGCCATTATTTTGATGGCCCTTTTTGATCTTTGAAAACTAAATAGTGACAGCTTGTGAGTTAGGTTTCGCAGTTAATTCACTGCGACTGCCGGAAGGCAGGCGCAATTGATATATTTTAATTGGAGAGTTTGATCCTGGCTCAGAATGAACGCTGGCGGCGTGCTTAACACATGCAAGTCGTACGAGAACTCTTTAGCTTGCTAAAGATAGTAAAGTGGCGCACGGGTGAGTAACGCGTGGG
>JAYEFV010000557.1:0-7011 GCA_034658755.1 Thermodesulfobacteriota bacterium
AGGAAATGATACCGTTAACGAATAGTCTCGTAAACGGTTTAAGATGTTGTCCGTTTTCATAACGGAATTGTTTACATCTTAAAGATAAAGACTGTTTCTGTCAATATGAAAATGAATGATAAGAGATTGGATTTTTTAATCTAAGTGAGCATTTTCTGCCGCATACCGGCACAAAGGTAAATATTGATAAAGATAACGAATAGTTTTAAAGAGTCTATTTTTCAGACGGTAAGACCGGGGGCTTAAAAAAATCTGAAGGTCGAACAGAAAAGGTCCCCGGTTAAATTCCATCATTCCAAGCATTTTATTTATGAGTGCAGAGGGTGTCACCACAAATGGGATGGGAAAACTCAAATTGCCAGCTGCGCAACATCGGGTTGCCACGATTTGTTCACGTCTCCGAAAAAGCCCACAAAATACCTGGCATATACGAATACAGGTATCAAATATCTCAAGTATGCGTTTCATCAGAATTGTGTCGGGCGCCATAATGCCATCAAAGACAAGCGCAAAAAAATGGGGCTGCTTGGACGCTTTTTGCCGAACGATACTGTCGGCTTCCCTTTTCCACCGGGCTGTGTGCCTGAAGAGATTTTTTATGCTTCGGCGTAGACCGCAAATTGATTACGATACGGTTTTTGCAGGCCGGACATTGTACGGCAAACTTTTTCCCAACCGGAGGTTTTTCGTCCGGAATTTTATATTCCTTGTTGCAATTCGAACATTCTACTTTCATGACGTTCTCTTATTCATAATATTTACAATGATATTATGTGCATAATTTAGCCGATCGGCATTTATTTCTAAAATCTTTTTCGTTATCTCCGGATATTTTTCGATGATCTCAGGCAGCTTATCACCCGGAAATCGTTGGACAATCGAATTACCTCTTGACATCACTGTTTCAGACCTCGGATTGTCGGTTATGGCGGATATTTCTCCAAAATATTCTCCGGGCTGCACTATTTCGGCAATCTTCTTGCCGCTTTTCACTACAATTAATTCACCTTTGATAAGTTTAAAAAAGTCCGATCCCCTATTACCTTCCCGGAAAATGACTGCTTTATTCTCATATTGCTCTACTTCAGGATCAGCAAGATATGCAGGAATGGCTCCTTTGGTTACGGTTGTCCGCTTAAATATTTCCTCGACCGAGGTCACCCCCTGACGTATCTTTTCCAGGCCTGCATCTCTTAATGTGACCATGCCTTCCAATAACGCGGTCTTTCTCAATTGGTCTTCCGACACCTGGGCACTGATTATTCTGGAAATCTTATCGTTTACCTCCATAAGTTCAAACAGGCCGACGCGCCCTTTATATCCGGCCCCTATGCATTCTGAACACCCCACGGGTCCGTATGTTTTAAGCCCGGATATTTCATCCGGGGAAAATCCCATATCTTCCAATTCTGTCGGATTAAAATTTTCATTCAGAACCTTACATTTCGGACAAAGTTTTCGTGCCAGGCGTTGAGAAAGCACCATTGTCAATGAAGATCCCACCAGATAGGACGGTATCCCGATATCCAAAAGACGTCCAACTGTAGAAGGACAGTCGTTTGTGTGGAGCGTACTGAAAACCAGATGGCCCGTCATGGCGGCCTTTATGGCGATCTCGGCAGTTTCCAGATCTCTAATCTCACCCACCATAATAATATCAGGGTCCTGGCGTAAAAACGCCTTGAGAGCCGAAGCAAATGTCATTCCCACATCATCCTTGACATTCACCTGATTGATTCCCCTGAAGTTGAATTCTACAGGATCTTCAACCGTAAGTATTTTACAATCTTCTTTATTCAGTTTATTTAGAATCGAGTATAAAGTAGTTGTTTTACCGCTTCCGGTGGGGCCGGTTACAAGCAGCAGGCCATAAGGCCGGAGAATACAACGCTCAAGTGAATTAAGGGCCTCTTTTTCAAGCCCCATCTTAGTCAGATTTACGCTAAGTGAACTCTGGTCAAGGACACGCATTACAATGCTCTCACCAAAAAGGGTTGGCAATGTAGAAACGCGAAAATCGATTGTCTTTCTTTTCCCGAAGTTCATTTTAATCCTGCCGTCCTGTGGCACACGACGTTCGGCAATATTGAGTCCGGCTAAAATCTTAAGCCTGGAATTTACAGCATTTTTTATTGTGGTGGGCAGGTTCATCGACTTGAAAAGATAGCCGTCCAGTCTATATCTTACCTGCAACATCTTCTCAAAAGGCTCGATATGAATATCGCTTACGCCCTCATTGATGGCTTTTACAAGAATGCCGTTCACAAGTTTTATAATGGGAGCATCAGATGCCGTGTATTCATCTGCTAGTTCGACGCCGCCTGAATCTACTAACTCCAATTCCCCCACAGCTTCGGAAACCAGGGAACCGAAATCATCGACTACTGCGACAGGTTCATCTTCTTCGGTTACTTCCTCTTTATGGCCAATGTAACTATTATACTCTTCATCATCTATTTTATAATAAGTTCTGTAAGCCTCAATGATATCTTTCTCGGTGGAAATACTGATACTGATACCTTTTTGAACTTCGTTCTGTAAATCAGCAACAGCAGAAGTATCGGTCGGCTCCGCCATGGTGATTACAAGGTCTTCTCCTTTGAATCTTAAAGGGAACGCCAAGTATTTTTTGGCCATTTCATAAGGTACGAGCTTGAAAACTTCGGGATCAGGAGTTATTTTTGATAGTAAAACGGCAGGATAATTATGGATACGGCTCAGTACATTTACGATGGTCTCATCTTCGATATATCCGAGCTTAATCAGTACATTACCCAGGCGCCCCTTATTCTTTTTCTGATAGTTCAGAGCATCTTCCAGTTGGGTGCCGGTAATGTAACCCTCTTTGCATAAAATCTCGCCAATCTTGGCCTTTCCAGCTCCGGATTGATCCATAATGGTCGATTTCAGGCTTGATTTCCTTGACGAGACCGATTTGGGAGAATTATCACGCTGTATTGGCACTGTTTTCGCCATTTTTTTTTATTTTAACAAAATCGCTTCGCAATTTTATATATCGCGGCTGTACGGCTTAACTGATGATTTATAAATGAGATCAAATTTAATCTTTTTATTTGTTTGCAACATATGTGCCGATTTGCAATTATTTCGATGGGATTAAAGGAAAATGTTAAATTATATATGATATCAATAAGATATAACATATATTATTCATGAACTCGGACTTTTTAGCAGGTAGGCTTGATGGCAAATTATTGACAGGTAATAACAATAAACTGACGGACTATTGTAGCATCTCAAAAAAATCTGGTACTGGTGTATTAAATGATGATATTGACCCGCCCTTTAACGGGGTGGCTTCAATTGAGCATAGTGCCTTGCATTCTCTGAATAAACTCTAAATCTTCCTTACTTCTCATGATCATCCTATTTTCAAATTCTGCGTATTTTTCCACTGGGGTTTTGTCGCCGGTACAACTATCTTCAATGTTGCACGAATGTTTTTTCCATTCTTTTCCCCATGGGAATATCCATCCCTTTGCAGTTCTTGATGCAACCTCCCATTCATATTCAGTGGGCAGTCTTTTACCGGTCCAGGCTGCAAAAGCCATAGCATCCTCAAGATTCTCCTCGATCTCGTCTTCTTCAGCTAATTCATCTGAGACTTCTCTTAGTAGAAACTTCCGACAAAGCTGGAAAAACTATCTTAAAATGCCCCAGATCAACATGTAGATACCGGCAAAACCTTCCTTGGGAATTAGAATAAAATAATAAAGAAAGGATTAACTCGGTATCTCAGGAAACCAATAAAGTAACTCCTATTTCCAGAAAACCCCGCAAAAGGGTAAAAAAGAGAAGGGTTGTTCGCAGAAAAAAGTAGACCTCAAACAAAATCGAATAATTGAATATTTTCAATCATTTTAGGCAGTTTGCTTATTTTTAATGACTGCCGTTCTTTCAACTTCCGCTCCAAGCCGTTCAGCCTTGTGATGTCCCTGATTACCATAACCGCCCCAAAGACTCTTCCTTCACGGTCTTTCAGGGGTGATCCGGTCAACAGTGCGACCTGGTTAGGATGGTCCTGATGCCTGCATTCGGTACGAAACTCTCCGATACTGTTACTCGCTTTCAGGATTTCTTTTAAAACATTCTGGCACGATTTACTGCATGAAGTTTTAAATTCTGTAAAATTTTTTCCAATGATCTTGCGCGCGGAAATATTGCATATGTCTTTTATTGTCTCATTAACCTCCAGCACTCGCATGTCATGATCTACAGTGATGATTGCATCTTGTAAACTCCTGAATATGGCATCCAGATTGAGACGGTATCTTTCATTTTCTGCCTCCATCCGGTTCTTTTCTTCTATAATCGTTTTGTGGCGAAGCGCATGTGAGGTAACCCTCAAAAGAGTTTTCTTTCGAATAGGTTTGGGAAGATAATCAAAGGCACCAAAACGCACCGCATCCGCAGCAGTTTCGATATTCGGTTCTCCGGTTATCATGATTACCGGACACTTCATACCTCTGTTCTTAATTTCCCGCAGGATATCAGTTCCTGTCTGGCCTCCTAAAATTACATCCATTATCACAAGATCGAATTCATTTTCAGAAAGCGCTTTTATACCAGAAGAATAATCCTCTGCGGTCATTACATCATGTCCTTCATTTGACAGATGGGTCTTGAATGCAAACTGTATACTTTCTTCGTCGTCGACGATTAAAATCCTCGACTTCATCTATTCCTCCAACTTATTAAGTTAGTTCGCTCCGCTAATCCCGCTATAAATATTTTTTCCCACTGTTGAGTTTATTGTTAACTCTGTCTTATTCTATTATATCTTATCTGTTTGCAACATATGTGCCTATTATAAATAATTTCTGACGATTTGTACGGATACGTCATAAGCTGATATGATATCAATAAGATATGAACTTATTAATGATGAGACAATGCCTTTTGAATTTGAAATTAAATTGAGTGGAATTTAAGGAGAAAATCTCTGCCAAATTATTGACACATATAAACAAAATATTGACGAATGAATCTCTCAAAACACATGATAAAATAAATTTGGATGCGAATTTAAAGCCAGATTGTCAACCGCTTGACAAAGTTTCCTTTCTTTAACACGCATTACGATATTTCCTTATGTAAAAAATCGTTGACACGGGCGATATAGGTTCTGGTTTCTTTCGGTAATTTTTCGGGGTGCCTTTCAACATTACCCATTCCCCAGTTATAGGCTGCAAGAGCAAGGGAAATATTGCCATCATACCTGTCAAGCAGCTTTTTCAAATAACAGGTTCCCGCCATAATATTTTCAACGGCACTATAGCAATTTTTGACGCCCAGTTCCTTGGCGGTTTCGGGCATAAGCTGCATAAGCCCCATTGCTCCTTTTGAGGAAGTGCAGTTTGCATCAAAATTACTTTCAGCTCTTATAACGGCTTTTATTAAAACAGGATCAACATCGTATTTCTTTGAGGCATGATTAATGATATTATCGATATCGGTTTGCGATTTGATCGCTTCTGTTTTTTGTAGAGTATGTTCGCTTTTTGACACAAAAGGCTCCACCTGATTTCCTATCCCAGAAAAATCAACCGATTCAAACTGAAATTCGGGAAATTCGTTATCGTTATCACAGTCAGAAAGAGCATTGAATAAATAATTATTCATCTGAATTTGTACAATCTCTATCAGTTGTCGCAATCGGTCTCTTCCTAAAGGTAATGCCGTATTAAGCAAATCGCCGTCGGGCCTGATGTCCTTGATTCTATTTTTTAGCAAAGTATTGAATGATATCGGATAGTTGTCATTTATCAGATCTATTTCGGATAAATTCTGTTTTTTGTTAGCAGCCGCATGAACGCATAACTCGATGTTTGTCCAGATATTGAATGGTTCTTTCATCACCGATCTCCCCACATGAATATCTTATCTTATCAAGTTAAATAGAACGCAGATTTTCGCAGATATACACAGATAATATTGTTATTTTGCAATTTAAGAATCTTGATAATCTGTGTCCATCTGTGTCCAAAAAAGGAAATTCCTATACTATTAAATTAATTCAAAGTTTTAATTCAAAGTTCGTGCCAAAATAAAATTTCGACGCGATTTTATACAAATCGGCTTCGCCGCTTAAATAAAAAAGGCAGGATCTCTTGAAAGCCCTGCCTTTTTTCGCCTTAACTGCTATTAGATTTTATTCAAGGCATTTATTTTGTCCGGTTGAGTCATCCCCTTAATTGAGCTGTAGTCCTCCGAACCGCTGCTTTAATTATGCATTAGCCACATTTGTAATGCACACTGAATTTTTATATTTTAAGGCTTCGCGAAATGCCGTTATTAACACCGGAGGACATCTTTTCTTTTTAATTTCCTTTTTTTTAAGTTTGAAGATCCCCGGCTGAAAAGATGCACGCACATCCGAGAAGCCTTTAAGTAATTTATCGGTATTTTATCTTGCAAACTTTAACCTGCGATATCCGTTCCAGAAACCTCATACAGACAAAAGAGGAAAATTATGGATGTAGGGACTGTTGGAAATTACAATTTGCACCGCCTGGCGAACCTCATTATTTACAAGCATTGGTCCAATAAAATTTCCGGTCATCTTTTGAGGCAATCCCTTTGGAATATTAACGACAATATATATCTCTAAATGATCGGTTTTTCCGTCTCCATTCCAGGACATTTCCTTTAAAGCATCTTCCAGATCTATCTTATAGTCAGGCTTAAATAGAAACGGGCTTGTAATGACAAAGGCAAGCGTTGGATCGTCGACCGACTGATACCAGAAGAAAGGTGAATTTTCCCGATGCTGAAGGATAATAAATTTCTTTTTATCCGGAAATCCAAGCATACCAAAAGGCATGTCAATAGTCTTCTCTTCTTTTATGCTGATTGTTCCGAATCTCGTTGTTTTAATCTTCAATTTTACTCTCTCAACGCTAATGGTTTACAAAAGGGCGGCAGCATTTGAAAGATCTGAATCGGTAATATTAGAGGACATCAGATTTTCTTTCCTGATTTTTTCATATA
>JAYEFV010000558.1:0-1600 GCA_034658755.1 Thermodesulfobacteriota bacterium
TGGGCAAGAAAGCCTGATCCCGAAGTTGCCTATTTCCAAGCCAGAGTTCAACATCCAGGAGAGGTTTTGTCCGTGGGTGATGTTATACATGTTAAGGTTAAAAATAAAATTTTTAATACAGACCGGTGGTGGCTTGACCTGGAACAGGTTCCAAAGGCTCAAGCCGCCCTGCTGAGTATCGAGTCGGAAACCGGTTATGTGAAGGTAATGGTCGGTGGAAGGGATTTCAGAGAGAGCCAGTTCAACAGGGCCGTCCAGTCGAGGCGGCAGCCCGGTTCAGCATTTAAACCCATAATATATGCAGCAGCGCTTGACATGGGATATACCCCTGCAACCATGATCATCGATTCACCGATTGTGTATCAGGATACGAAACATGACTTTACGTGGAAACCCAGAAATTACAAGGAAAAATTTTATGGCCCCACAATTTTTCGCGATGCCATCGTAAAATCACGTAATGTTGTAACCATTAAAATTTTAAAAGATATCGGCATTGATTACGCTATAGATTATGCCGGAAAACTTGGAATCACATCAAAACTGAACAGGGATCTTTCAATAGCTTTGGGATCTTCGGGTGTATCTTTGCTGGAGCTTGTCAAGGCTTATTCGGTTTTTAACAATCTCGGTTATCTTGTAAGTCCTGTTTTTATAACAAAGATCGAGGATAGAGACGGAAATGTTATCGAGGAATCGAGTCCTGTCAGAGAAAAGGTCATCGAAAAAAATACAGCATATATCATGACCAATCTTCTCGAGGGTGTGGTAAAGCACGGGACCGGACACAGGGTCAGAGCATTGAACAGGCCGGTGGCAGGCAAGACCGGTACAACGAACAATCTTCATGATGCCTGGTTTGTAGGATACACGCCACGCTATACCACGGGAACATGGGTTGGTTTTGATGATGAGAGCTCCCTTGGAAAATCAGAAACCGGTTCCAGGGCGGCAAGCCCCATATGGCTCGGTTTTGTCCAGAAAGTACTGGATGGCAAACCTGTTAGAGTTTTTCAGGTCCCAGAAGGCGTTGTGTTTTCTAAAATAGATGCTGAGACCGGTCTGTTACCCATACCCGAATCTAAAAAGACCATATTTGAATGCTTCAAAGAAGGATCCGTGCCCACCGAATATACCCGGGAGCCGAATTCAATGACAGAGCCGGAAGATTTTTTTAAATCCGATATGTGATGAGACCTGTTTTTGACCATCGCTATAAAAACTTTTTTCTTATTATATCCGAAACCTGTCTTGTTAAAAGCAGCACCTTTTTTGCATGATCAAGGCTTAAGGAACCTGTTCCGCAGCTTGGCGTTATTAACGTCTGATCCAGTATTGTGGACTTATCAATACCGATCGCTTGGATCGTCCGGGCCTGTTCCTCCCATGCAGCTACCAGTGAGTCGGTAGTCTCTTTTTCAATGTCGTCGCTGTTTAGCGTGGGAACAATCCCCCAGGCCAGGATGCCGCCGGATTGGATAAAGCGCTTGACAAGATCCGGATAGAGGACAAGCTTGTCAAAAAAGGAATAGGCATCAAAACTAATGATGTCTGTGGCAGACTCCAAAAGCAGAGACCAGTCGGCATTGGCGCAGACATG
>JAYEFV010000559.1:0-1597 GCA_034658755.1 Thermodesulfobacteriota bacterium
GGCGGTCAGTGCCGGTATGGTTATGGCTTCAGAATTTTCCGTTAAAAAAGGATATCTGCAGGCCAAAAATGCCCAAAGGATCAAAAGGTTGCTTGGGGATCTAAAACTTCCCACCCATCTTCCGGCAGACAAAAAAACAGTGTTTGATGCTTTGCAAAAGGATAAAAAGCGCAAAGGAGACCGGATATATTTTGTGTTTCTCGAAGATATCGGCAAAGCATTTGTGGATCAGATTTCGATAAAAGAACTGGAAGATATAATAAACGATTTTTATTAAAGGGAAGAGGCTGTGGTTGAGACCTTTGAAAAACGTTCAATTTTGTTCAAGACCAAGGAAGATGAAAATTTTAACCACAGGAATACATTGAGTATTTTGAGGATTAAAATTTGAGACTGACGCCGGAATTGAGCAAAAGGGGGCGTTTTGCAAAGGTCTCTTGTTTTACTCTTAGCAACCCCGGGCTATTATGCAGATACATTAAGGGTGAAGAATATCCCGCATCCATGAAATAACGTTCAAGGTCATCAAAAAGGACCGGCCGGTCCGGCCAGGTGTACAGCTTCTTGCGTTGTTTTAATTCGTTCCAGGCATCTTCGGCCCATGGTTTTTCTCTGAACACTTCTTTTTGGGCCTGATCACAGAGAAACATCTCACAGACAATCGGCTTAAGCCGCCACATGCAGCCCTTATTGCCCAGATAAATACATTTGAAGCCGGTATTGAGTTTCTGTAGTGTCGCCAGCAGTGCATTGATCTCCTCGTTGATAGAGACGAGCATATTAACAACCATGTCTCCGAAAAAGATAATAATGCCTTCGCGTGAGCAGCAGGCACTGAGGTTGTTCCGGTAGCATTTTTCCGTACATAGATTGCTAAAATGCTCGGACAGAAACGTGTGGACGTCATCACGAAACAACAGATAGTCGGAAATTTGCAAGTCCAGAGCCTTTCTTTCACCTGCGGAAAGGGTTTCAAGGTGGCGCTGCACCATGGCCAGCGATTCGGCCTGTTCTTTCTGGTATGAATTCATAAATTAACATTCCGGAAATTCTACAGTTTATTGAAATCATAAATCTTTTAATGGCAACCTGTTTATACCATCCACATGCAAGAATGGAATGCTGAATTACTGGAATATTGATATTCAAAATGACATATATAGTCTTTAAGATAATGTTTTTGGGGTTTACCTACCCATTGCCATAAAGAGAAACCTGAGTATCATTGAGGCGAGATACTGGTTTCTGGATACTGGATATCTATAAGGAATCACACCTTTTTTATCCAGGATCAAGCATCCAGCATCAAGGATCAATCACATAAAACCACCGCAGAGGCTTTAGAGTTGCGGAACAGCTACCCCAAAATATTTTTCTTAAATAATATAGAAAAGCGGGACTCCTGTTTTTCGTGACATAATCGGTATTGAATTTTATTTTTAACTTCGCTATGATTATATTATGAAACAAAAAGAGAGTGTAACCGTTCACGGGTTCAGAGGTTCCCCGGTTAAATTCGCTGCGCTCCTTTTCTGCGAAAAATTTAACCCCAGTACCATCTGCCGGAGCTACGGGGCTGGCTGGGCAAGCAGGGTTC
>JAYEFV010000560.1:0-6992 GCA_034658755.1 Thermodesulfobacteriota bacterium
CAACTCAAAAACGGGGATCTGGTTTTCTTTGCCACCTCCAGAGGTAAAAGAGTTTCTCATGTGGGAATATATACCGGTGACAATAAATTTATACATGCACCGGGGAAAGGCCGGAGAATATGTGCTGTCTCACTTTCAAATAGGTATTTCAACACCCGGTATGCCGGTGCAAGAACCTATTTGCGGTAAGAGAGATGAAATTACCAGCCTTGCTCATCGAAAAAATATCTAATTTATAAATTGGAAACCACTTAGTGCTCAAATGTATTTATGGATGGGCACTAAATAGTCTTCGAATTAAATGTCATAAATCTTCATTTTTCACAAATTGATAAAATTGGGATCGTCATACCTACCAACGATATGCATTCGGATATAACTACACTTGAAGGCCAGCTTAAAGTAATGAGGGATTACCGGAAACTTTTGTGCGGAGAGTTGGAGGCGGCAATATGTATATGTGATCAGCTTAATGAAAAGGACAGAGCCAAGGCCTTCGGGGCGGTAAATGAAGTAAACTATATTCGGTGCCAGATTTATGAGAAAGCCCTGGGATTAGGTTATGTTAAACGGTGTATAGATTCGACTCCTGTCTGTAAAGGGGAGTGCTGCAAATGGCATTTCCCGAAAAATCTGAGTCGTCTGGATCTGTTTATAACCATTTGCAGCATCACCGCGGCGGAACAGACAGCGCTGGCAGATCAGCTCGCTTTGAATAACGGGAAATATCAATGCCCTGTTCTCCGGAAAAATGGATGTTTACTTTCCTTCGACAGCCGGCCGCTGGTCTGTTCAAATTCATATCCGTGTTTTGCAGGGGTGTCATACCATGGATTTTTGAAAAAACAGCGAAAAAAGATAAATGTTCAATATGTATTATTAAAGGAGATCCTTCAGAAGGAAATGGGTGATTTGCAAAGGTCCCATACGAGCGGTCAGAGCATGCAGATGCAACTCTTAAAAATAAAAACCGGCCAAAGAACCGGCCAATTATTAGGTTTATTTTTAATAATAGTTGACATTGGAAATATAACTCTTTAAAATATAAGTATTATGGAAACCAAGCCGCTGGCCGGAAAACAGGCCAAAAAGCACAAAAGCCCCCACCATTACTTAACTCCAATATTGCCAGGCAAAAAGGATATTGGTCCATTAAAGGATATGGCCCAGGAAATCATAGCAGCTTCTTCCGGGTTGGAAGGTAAGGTGGCCAAAGAAACCTCCTTTGCTCTCGGCGATAAAGTTAGACTTATCAACAGCTATTACAGTAATCTTATAGAGGGCCACAAGACGACTATTCATGAAATCGAAATGGCCTTAAAAAAAGAGTTTAGTAAAGATCCTGATGCTCAGTATGCTCAGGAACTGTGTTCAGCACACGTTTTGACTGAGAAAATGTTTATGCAAACCATAAATACGTCGCCGAAGATCAATATTTGTAGCCAACAGTTCCTTTCTGATATTCACGCAGCTTTTTACGCGAACCTGCCCAAAAAGCATTTGTACACACATACCTCAAAAGGTTTTACCCGTATACCGGTCGAAGCAGGTGTATTAAGGGATAAAAATGTTTCGGTAGACGATCAAACTCAACATGGCCCTGACTATTCGGATTTGCCTGAATTGATCAAAGCCTTTGCGAAGAGATACGATCCAAACCGGTTCTATGGTGACGAACGAGTAATTTCAATGGCGGCAAGCCATCATAGGCTGACCTGGTTACATCCTTTCAGAGACGGAAACGGCAGGGTTGTTCGCCTTTTTTCAGGACTGTATCTTTCCAGGATAGGAGTCAACAGAAGCAATCTTTGGTCACTTTCCCGTGGTCTATCACGGAACAAAAAGCGTTATATGTTTAATTTATGGGCCACCGATTCCCCTGGTGATCAAAATAAAAACCATTTTTTTTCAGAGGAACTGTTAGCTGATTTTTGCGAGTTCTTTTTTGAAATCTGCCTCGATCAAATAAGGTTTATGGAAAATTTGTTAAGACTTGACCAAATTGATTCACGGATAGATTGGTACGTAGAATCTCGAACAAAAGATACCGCAAAACCTCTGCATCCTGAATCAGCAAAATTATTAAGAGCGGTATTTCTGCGTGGTGCCATAGCCAGAGGAAAGGCATCTGAAATCATGAACATGAGTGAACGCAATGCCCGCCGAATAGTCAGCGTCTTGTTAAAGCAAGGTCTTTTAGAATCTACAAGCCATCGTGCATCGTTGACCATTGGGCTGCCAATTCACGTTCTCCCCTTCTATTTCCCGGATCTTTATGATCCTTCAGTAATGGGTGATGCAGCTAAAACATAGGGGTCATGTAACAGTTAAATAGTTAAATAGTTTCCATTCATAAATGGCTATTTTTCCGATGAGCGGCGTTCTCCGTGGGTTTCCGCCCTTGACGTACAGAAAGTACGCCTTGGGCGAAAACCCTTGTGCGGCCTTTCTCATCGAAAAAATATCTCATTTATAAATTGGAAACTACTTAGTGCTCAAATGTATTTATGGATGGGCACTAAATAGTCTTCGAATTAAACGTCATAAATCCCGGTTAAATATGCTCCGCATTTAACCCCGGTTAAATATGTTTCAACCCAGTTGAATCAAGCTTTCAGCATGTCCGTTAAACGGAATTCAACGGGCTAAACTGTTACTATCGCAGATTGAACAGGGCCGGCAGTAAAAATCTTCATTTTGCTCCCGATAGACCTACACCTAGGATATGATTAACATGAAAAAAGAATTTGGATCAAATTATGCGTCGATTACAGATGTTAATTTTACAGCCAAATACCGTGCAAGTTGCTACTGCGATGCGGTACAGTACGAAGTGTGCTCGGATCCTGTAGATGCAAAAATATGTCATTGTTTGGCATGTCAAAAACTGCATGGAGCCCCTATGCAATGGGCAGCTATATTTCACAAACATGACGTCAGAATTACGAAAGGCATTGATCACCTAAATTTTTACAACAGTGAACTCAATAAACACGAGAGAATTCTGCCTTGCAAAGTGAAACTTCCGGGACGCCCCTTAGATTATAAGTTTCTATTTTCAGGGATCGGGATCAAACCTTGATCATTGATTATCAGCCTTCTCTGTAAGCTTCCGACTTCGCTCTTCGAGCTACGACGGGCCAAGACGGCCCGACAAGAAAGACGTATAAAATACGGCAAGCATTTTAAAAGACGGGGGATTAAATGTCTCTTGCCCAATACCTCAAAAGATTTTCTCGCCTTCGGACTTATAAAGACCGTAAAAAGTGGTCTGCACTGACTACCTATCAGGCGCCCCACAAACCCTTTCTACTACTATCCATAATGGATTTGATCGTTCAGGGATCAATTACCGAAAACTTCATCCAACCATCATTTGAGCTTGTCGATACATTCAACGGCTATTGGAACAGCATTATGTCTCTGGGCACCAAAGGTAATATGGCATATCCCTACCCTCGCCTTAAAACCGATGGTTTTTGGCATCTGGTTCCAAATCTGACCTTTGAGAACCAAATCAATATTAACTTCAGTTCCATGACAAAACTGCGTGAGGTTTGTGCCGGTGCCCGAATGGATGAAGAACTTTTCAAGTTGCTGTGCAACCCGGGGGTCCGGGAGCAGTTGCGGACGGCTCTGATCGAAACCTATTTCGCCCCTGAGATACGTATGAAGGTTTTAGAGCAGGGCCATTTAAACTATGCTGCGTATCAATACAGTAAAGAATTGCTTAAAGTGGCAGAATGGAAAAAAGATTTCGGCAAAGCAACAGATGAATCCGATTGGCAGAAGAAGATTCGGGACAGTGGTTTCCGCAGAACCATCGTCACTATTTATCAGCACCGGTGCGCCCTGTGCGGAATCCGCATGCTCACGCCCGAAGGCCATACCATTGTGGATGCGGCTCACATCAAGCCCTGGAAAGACAGCTTTGACGACCGGCCTACCAACGGAATGGCGCTTTGTAAGCTCTGCCACTGGTCTTTTGATAAAGGGCTCATGAGTGTCGGCAAAAAATACGAGGTATTGGTTTCAAAACGAGTTGTTGTAGAGCAAAACTATCCCGGTCACATCCTTACGTTGACTGATAGACCCATTTTCACCCCGGATGAACAAAAATTCTGGCCGGAGCAGGATAACTTTCACTGGCACAGAAAGAGAGTCTTCAGGCCAAAGTAAAATAAATGGAGTCGTGTTTTGAATTGTAAATATATACTTGCAAGATATCTTTTCACGGCCGCTTGAGTTGGCTGTGTTTGGTCGGGAGACAATTCTCATGTGCGAACTACTAGGTCTTTGTTTCAACACAGAAGTTTCCGTTCATTTGGCATTTTCCGGTCTGAAGGCCGGGGCAATGGAGAATCATGATGGTTGGGGAGTGGGCTGGTATGATGAATATGGCACCCAAATCGTAAAAGAATCAAGGCCTGCGGGCCGGAGTCGTCTTGCCGAAAATTTTCAGAAACACTTAGGTGCCCGGTCGCGGATCTTTGTCTTTCACATCCGTCGTGCCACAACAGGTAAGATTGGTTACGTGAACACCCATCCCTTTTATCGGAGATTTGATCAGAAAACCTGGATTTTTGCCCACAATGGTACTATAGATACCAGTCAACTCCGTTTTTCCTCCGGAGAATTCAGCCCAATTGGCGAAACCGATTCCGAGCTGGTCTTTTGTAGTTTATTATCATGGCTCAGCCATCGTGATATTCAATTGGCCGGTAGGAATGGATTCACGCTCTTGCACGATAAATTACGAGAAATAAACCGATTGGGAGAGCTTAACCTGATCTTTAGTGATGGCAGATACCTGTTTGCATACCACGACAGATCAGGGCACGTTGGACTTCATTTCTTACTTCGCCAAGCGCCATACAAAGTTGTCAGACTTCGTGGCCAATACCTGACGATCAATTTGGCAGAGGTCATAAATCCAGAGGAACGGGGATACATCGTGGCCAGCGAGCCTTTGAGCAATGAGAATTGGAACAGGGTTAAGCCAGGCCAGTTGTTGGTTTTTTCCCAAGGCAATTCCATTTTCACGAGCGTAGGTGAATAAATAAGGAATGGGGTCTACTATTGACCCATGACAGGAAAAAAAGCATACAACACGGGAACCTGCATAATACGAAGAGCTTCAAGGCTTAAAAGATATGACAGAAAAATTAAAACAACGTAAAACAACGGGGTCAGGTAACAGTTAAATAGTCTTCGTGAAATTCACCATCGTATGCCGGTGATTCTTGACCAAAGTTCCATGAAAAATGGCTGAATGCTGAGATACAAGACCCAAAAGAATTAGAGATTATCCTGAAAGATGGCTTAATCCATGATATGAAATATTATCCAGTATCAAAATTAGTAAACTCGGTTAAAAATAATGACCCAAACTGCATTAAACCGACAGATGAAACTTAATGAAGATTTTTGGGTTACTTATTTGAACCCGTGAACGTCTGCCAGATATGAAATATCCAACTTTCAATAATGAATGTTCAATGATAAATGATTTGACTCCCTCATTTTATCGCGACAATATGAGTCTATGCCATCAAATTATTATATAAAAAAATATGTTGAAACTTATATTTTTGACCAAACCCTAACCGGTCGGCACATGGTCTTTCTTGCAGGGCCGCGACAGGTTGGAAAAACCAGGTTGGCAAAGCACTGGTTAAATCTCCACGGATGCCGGAACCTATATTTCAATTGGGATGATATTGCCGTTCGACAGGCATACCTTGCTAACAGCCGCTTCTTTGAATCGCCGGCCAGGATGTTAAGCCATAAGGATCCGTGGATTGTTTTTGATGAAATTCATAAACGCAATAAATGGCGCGATATACTCAAAGGGGCATATGATATTTTTTGCGATGAGTTTAGATTTCTGGTAACCGGAAGCGCCCGACTTGATTTATTTCGCCGATCAGGAGACTCGCTTGTAGGAAGATACAATCTTTTTCACATGATGCCGCTAAACATTGGTGAAATAATTGGAAAGCCATTTGAGAAATGTTTTTTAAGTATAATGGATCCGATTCTGTCTGCAGATGCCTTTAAAAATCAGGCTGAACTACCCGTCTCATCGGATATAAAAGATGCATATAATACCCTTATGCAGTATGGACCATTCCCTGAACCCTTTCTACGGCAAAATCAAAGGTTTTGCCGGAAATGGCATCAGGATTATTTTAGCCTGTTAATCAGAGAGGATCTCAGGGATGTCAGCCGGGTAATAGAATTGGATAAAATTGAAAATCTTATTTTGCTTCTTTCACCCAGAATTATGGCACCGCTTTCAATGGCTAACCTGGCCGGTGAGCTGGAAGTGGCTCACACCACAATAAAAAGCTGGCTGGAACAATTGAAAAGGTTGTTCCTTGTATTTCCTGTTTCTCCATGGGTTAAAAAAATCCCAAGAGGACTTAGAAAAGGAAAGAAATGGTACTTTATAGACTGGTATTATGCGCCGGAAGGTTCGGCCCGTCTGGAAAACATGGTGGCAACCTATATGTATCGAACATGTAAAGTTATGACTGACATGGGATACGGTGATTATCGTCTCCATTATGTAAGGACGCTGGACAAGAAAGAGATCGACTTTGTTATTGCACGTGACAACAAGCCGATATTGGCTGTTGAGGTAAAAAAGGGCGATATGGCGTTAACAAGACCTTTAAAAGACAGGAAAAAATGGTTTCCTGATTCAAACCCAATTGGAATACAGGTGGTTGACAAAAGAGATATTCTTCAGAAACATCCCGGTATCACCTGGATAATGAGCGTCGAACGATTTTTATCTCTCCTGATTTAATTTTCTTTAAATAAATTGAAATTTCTACGGAAAAAGGAACATGAAAGGATACACCAAATCACGAAAAAAGAAACTACGAGAACTGGCCGGCATTGCCAACGAGCGAGAGCTTGATAAGGAAATGGAAAAGCTTTGTCAGCATTTTGAAAACTGGCGAAATGAGAAAATAAGCTGTTTT
>JAYEFV010000561.1:0-6981 GCA_034658755.1 Thermodesulfobacteriota bacterium
GTTCAAAATGATGCATACCTGATGCAGCTTTCCTGTTACATTCATCGAAACCCTTTGCGAGCCGGTCTTGTGAATCGTTTGGCCGATTACCCCTGGAGCGCGTTAGGTGAGGAAGCAACATAAACAGTTGAAATGTATATGCGTTTTCATTTTTTGTATGGTTTTGCCGAGCTTATGTAATGCTGATGTTGTATCAACAGAGTTTGTTGTGCTCTTACATGGACTTACACATTCGAAAAGCACCATGGCAAAGCTCGGACACAGTCTTTCAGAAGCAGGATATGGCATATTGAATTTAGGTTATCCTTCAAGAGTGTTAACAATTGAAGAAATCTCTGAAAGATACGTTCCGAAAGCAATTGATATCTGTCGCCAAAAAAACGCAAAAAAAATTCATTTCGCAACTCATTCCATGGGGGGCATAATAGTACGGTATTATCTCAAGCATCATTATGTCCCTGAGCTTGGCAGGGTTGTCATGCTAAGTCCGCCGAATAAGGGCAGTGAAGTAGTTGACAAATTAAAAAATAATTTCCTTTTCAAATGGTTGAATGGCCCTGCAGGTCAACAACTTGGTACAGATAGTAACAGTCTACCCAAGCAAATTGGAAACGTAAACTTTGATTTGGGCGTTATTACAGGAGACAGATCAATAAACCTTTTGCTATCCATAATCATTCCAGGTCCGGATGATGGCAAGGTTTCTATTGAAAACGCAAGAATCGAGGGCATGAAAGATTTTATCATTATCCATTCAGCACATCCGTTTATCATGAAGAATAAAAGAGCGATAATGCAGACAATAGCCTTTATAAAAAACGGCAAATTCACAAGAAAGTCAAACAGTTAATGCAGAGCCAGTCGTTTCCGGTTTGGAATATTGGTTTACAACTGATTAGACGTATTCTATTATAATTGAAAAATAATAGATAACAAGGTTGGATAATGACGCTAAGTGATTTAATCATCAACTATTTGGAGCAATTTGGTGTAGAATATGTTTTTGGCGTACCGGGCGGTCCTCTTGGCCCTCTGTATGATGCTCTTGCACGCAGCGAAACAAGGGGCGGCCCTCGTGCCATACTCGCTCGTCATGAAGTAGGTGGGGCTTTTATGGCTGACGGCTATGCCCGTGAAACCGGAAATATTGGTGTATGCTGTGCAACCACCGGCCCCGGTGCAACCAATCTGATTACCGGCGTGGCTTCAGCTTATACGGATCATATTCCCTTGCTGGTGATTACTGCACAAACCATGTTGCCTGATTTCAACATGGGCGCTTTTCAGGAATCATCTGCTGATGTCACGGATATAGTGGGCATGTTTGAACACTGTACCCGCTATAACACAATAGTTACACATGCCAACCAATTGGAGAAGAAACTGGCTGCTGCTTTTACCATAGCCTTGCAACCCCCAAAAGGCCCCGCACATTTAAGTGTACCGGTTGATCTCTTGCGCTCTCCCAAAAGCGGACAAATCGCCTTCCCGAATTTGCAACGCTTGTTGACCAAACCTGCCTCAGGGGTGGATTTTATGGCACTGGAAAAGCTCTGTCAAGAATTGCACAATGTTTTAAGCCAAAGCCGCCAAGCGGTGTTATTTATAGGCCATGATTGCGCAGGCGCTACGCAGGAAATCATTCAATTTGCCGAACTTATTGGAGCGCCAATTGTCACAACACAGCGTGGAAAATCTTGGATCAATCCTTATCATCCTCTGGCTCGCGGGGTATTTGGCTTTGCCGGACATAAAACGGCCCGTAATGCACTGACAGATGAATCCGTTGATCTCATACTGGCTGTAGGCACCAATCTAAACGAATGGTCAACAAGCGGGTGGGATTCCGTCTTAATGAATGACATGCTGGTACATATCCATAATGAAAGGAGCTATTTTGGCCGTTCTCCCATGGCACGTCTGCATGTTTATGGAACAATCAGCACTATATTTAAGGAATTGGTCTCACGCTTTGAGACCCTAAAGCGGGAGGGCAAACTATCTCTGACCGGCAAGGTGAGAGAAAAAGATATAACGCCACAATCATACTCGGATCATCTAAAAGAATCCCCATATGTGCCCCATCAAATTGAAGTCCAAGCACCGGACAGTTGTCGTCGAGAGAACACCTCGACACCCATCAAGCCACAGCGACTGATTTGTGAAATCATACAGCGTTTTCCGCCTGAAACTCGTTTTCTCATCGATAATAGTAACAGCGTACCTTGGTCGATCCACTATTTTTTCCATCGCCGTCCAGAAAACTATCATTTATCGTTAGGGTTTGCCTCTATGGGTTGGGCTATCGGCGCGTCGGTGGGAATGGCCTTAGGCAAACCAAATACCCCCGTGGTATGTTTTACGGGTGACGGCTGCTTTTTAATGAGTGGGCAGGAAATCACCGTAGCGGTGGAAGAACAGTTGCCGGTAATTTTTGTGGTATTGAATGACCATGCGTATGGATTGATCCGGCACGCACATCGCTTGGCAGGTACGGAACCAATTGATTTTTCGATTCCGCCGGTTGATTTTTGTATGATGGCTAAGGCGACCGGGGCAAATGCTCACAAAATTCGAGATCCTAAAGATTTTGAACAAATCGACTATCAAGCGTTGTGTGGGCGTAATGGCCCAACTTTATTGGAAGTCTATATTGATCCGGAGGAAGCGCCGCCTATAGGTATGTTTTAATAATTGCATTTTGTACATTTCTAGTAGGATAATGGAATATTGAAATTCCTGCCCGTGATAAAATCTATCTATCTGATTTAAATAAAATTTAAGGGGATATCACAGTGACGAATGGCACTGCTATCCGTTGTGTGGAATGCGGGGCTGTCTGCAGCAAAGAAGAATCTTTCATTATCGACAGCAAGAATGTGTGCAGTAGGTGTCTATTCGGGGATATTTCGCCGGTGAAGATCTACCCAATTGGCTTTGTTGCCAACAAACAGGACAGGGACAAAAGTGACTTTGGTTTGTGTGGAAAAGGTCGAACATCCCGAATCGAACTGTTTCCTTCGCAAAAGCAATTTATGTACAAACTGGAAGACGAACGTAATCTGACGATTGTTTATTATTTGCATAAAGCTCGTTCGGTGAGAGCCAGATTCAATCGTGGATTGGACGGTAAAGAAGTGGGTGTGTTTGCTTCGCGTACGCCGGACAGACTTTCAAGGATTGGTATTCAGGACGTTCGGCTTGTTAGAGTAGAAGGGACCACATTGGTTGTCAAAGGATTGGATGCAATTAACGGTACCCCCGTGCTGGACATTAAAATGAAAAGGAAAATACTGTAAGCATCTTATAACAAGGGTGTTATAACCCTAGCGGAGCAACCTGCCCGCTCGTGCCTCGGCCGCCCGGCATACGCTTTCGTCGCAGCCCATGGTGGACGGACAAGACGGGGCGGTCGGGGTTTCTGGAAAATAGAAAATATTATGTCCATTCATCTAAAAAGCATCACACTGCGGCCTGAGAAGTACCCTACCCGAGAACACTATCCCTTTACCCTGCCTATCTTTCATCAAACCAAATATCTATGCTTGAACACGCCTGTGACTTTCTTTGTGGGCGAAAATGGCACCGGAAAGTCTACCCTGCTGGAGGCGCTGGCGCACGCCTGTGATATTCACATTTGGCGTGTTCCCGGGGTCACCCGTTACCAGGTTAACCGTTTCGAAGGCCAATTGCACAATTACCTTGCTCTGGAATGGTCTAACGGACGCGTTCCCGGGTCTTTCTTCGGCTCGGAGATCTTCAAGGATTTTGCCAATATCCTGGATGAGTGGGCGGCAACGGACCCTGGTCAACTGAAATACTTTGGCGGCAAGTCTTTAGTGACTCAGTCCCATGGTCAATCTCTGATGTCCTACTTTCGCAGCCGGTATCAGATCGAGGGCATCTACTTGCTCGATGAACCCGAGACGGCGCTTTCGCCCCGCAGTCAGCTTGAATTACTTGAGATTTTGGGCACCAATAGCCAGGCCGGTCACGCCCAGTTCGTTATTGCTACGCACTCCCCGATTTTGCTCGCCTGCACCGGAGCCAAGATCTACAGTTTCGACTACGCGTCCGTCTGTCCGGTGGCTTACGAAGAGACCGAGCACTACAAGATTTACAAGAATTTCCTAATGGATCGAAAAAAATATCTGTAAAAGGAAAACCATGAAAAATCTAATGTTGGGAATTATTCTTAATCTGAGCCTAAGTTTGTCTGTTGCCGCCGACACTTCTTTATGGAAGGTTCAACTGCATACATCCGTAACATACATAGGAGGCACCTGTCATGTATTGCGAAAATCGGATTACCCTTTGCCGGAGGAATTTTTGAAAGCATACGAGGATTCTGATATAATTATTTTCGAGACGGAACTTGATGAGTTGAACCGTCCGGAAACACAAGAAATGATAATTAAAAATGGCATTTATAATGATGATTTGAGTCTTGATAAAGTTTTATCGCCCCAGACCTATAATCTTCTGAGACGGTATTGTGAAACTTCGGGGATTCCGGTGTTTTCATTGAACAAGTTAAAGCCGTCCATGGTTGTTTTAACATTGCTTGGATTAGAGTTGCAGAAGCTGGGCATTAATCAAGCGGGTGTTGACAATTATTTTCATCATAAGGCAACAACGGAAGGAAAAAAGATTGAAGGATTAGAGAGCGTTAAAGAACAAATCGAATTTGTTCTGTCTATGGGCCAAGGTAGCGAGGACGATTTCATTGACCATGCCATTAGAGAGTTAAAGAAAACAAGGCAAATAATCAATGAGCTAATTTCTGCTTGGAAGCAAGGTGATGAGGATAAACTATATAAGCTATGTTTGGCACCAATGAAAAAGGAGTATCCAAATCTTTATGCCACTTTAATCGCCGAGAGAAACCGTGAATGGTTATCAAAAATTGAACGCTATCTTCAAACTCCCCAAAATGAATTTATCTTGGTGGGCGTCGGTCATCTGGTTGGCGCAGACGGAATTATCGATCATTTGAGAAGATCCGGTTATAGAGTCGACAAGTTCGATTAGTCAGATCACAAACAGCATTTCGACACATAACACGTTACAGTATCCAAACATATTCCACTTTTAAAAGGGATCGTGAATCATTTTCATAAAGGCAGAAAATATATCGTCAATGTGGGCAGCGTTGGACAACCCAGAGACGGCAATAACAATGCAAAATACGTAATTTGGAATACATCGGAGGATCCCCTTGTAGTAAGATTTGTTCCTTATGATATTGCAGCGGTCATCAGCAAAATCATTGCCGCGGGACTTCCCAAAGTGCGCGCGGACAAGTTATGGTAACGGATCTGGATACGGAATGTTCGCAACTGAAAAATACTGATTGACATATTTCAACTGTTCTGTACAAATAAGCTTCTTTATAATGGACAAGCTTAGTGCTTTGCAAAAGTTTCAAACTAACGCACGGGAGGTTTTGAAACAGCTTCTAATAAATCTGATGATAAGATATGGGGGAAACAAATGAAGGAAGACAGAATTTATAACTTTAACGCCGGGCCTGCCGCTCTTCCCATTGAAGTACTTGAAGAAATCAAAGATTCATTTTTAAACTTCGGCGGTTCCGGCATGTCGATAACCGAATTAAGCCACCGCTCCAAGTGGTTTGACGATGTCATAAACGATGCCGTTGAAAGAACCCGGCGTCTGTTGAACCTGGATGAAAAATTCCACGTGCTTTTTATCCAGGGCGGTGCAAGTTTGCAATTTTGCATGATACCCATGAATCTGCTCGGAAAAGGCGAGTTCGCAGACTATGTTAATACCGGTACCTGGTCTACAAAAGCCATAAAGGAAGCCGAAATACAGGGTAAAAACATCAAGGTTGTGGCATCTTCGGAAGATAATAATTTTTCATATATTCCGAAAAATATTACGTTCAGCAACGATGCGGTTTACATCCACATTACATCCAATAACACTATAAAAGGGACCCAGTGGGCATCCTTTCCTGATACAAACGGTGTGCCGCTTATCGCCGATATGTCGTCGGATATAATGTGCAGACCATTTGATGTGGATAAGTTCGGTCTTATTTATGCCGGGGCTCAAAAAAATATCGGTCCTGCCGGGGTGTGCATGGTGATAATTCAGGATGATATGCTCAAAAGGGTGCCGGATACACTGCCGTCAATGCTCAAATATACAACCTATTCATCCAAGAACTCAATGTTTAATACCCCGCCGTGTTTCGCGGTTTATGTGATTCAACTGGTAATGAAATGGCTTGAAGAGACCATTGGCGGACTTGAAAAAATGGCGGAAATCAATGGAAAAAAGGCTCGTATGCTTCACGAAGCCATAGATTCGGGAGATTTTTATAAAGGCACGGCCCAGCCTGACAGCCGTTCATTGATGAATGTAACCTTCCGCCTCCCGGACGAAGCGCTTGAAAAACGATTTGTAGAGCAAGCTCTGGAAAACGGTTTGGTCGGCCTTAAAGGTCATCGGTCTGTGGGAGGATGCCGGGCTTCGATCTACAACGCCACAACTATAGCGGCAATTGAAACCCTTGTCGATTTTATGAAGACCTTTGAGAATAAAAACGGATAATCTTATTTCCATAAATATTCTCACGATAATCTACGTTTCAAAGACAGTATGTCGCGTCTGAAATTCCGAGCGAATCATTCCATTATTTTTATCCCGTGAAACTTTTTTAATATTTCACCGGGGCCATGCCCAAGTTAAAAATATACTTATTTTCAATATATTGTATAAATTCCGCAACGTTTAATTATTAATCTTTCTTTGTGCTTTGGTGTCTTGGTGGCAATGAAAGAAAATGCATTAACTTTTTAGAAAGGACAGTCTCATGGCAAAAGAAAATGACGTTGTAATTATATACCTTGAAGATCAACCCATATCATTCGCCAGAATAGAAGATATTTCTCCTGATGTAAAAAAAGATTGGTATCATGTCAAAATACTTATGTTACAGTTACCCCTTCA
>JAYEFV010000562.1:0-1585 GCA_034658755.1 Thermodesulfobacteriota bacterium
TCACAGCGTTTTTTGGCTTGCTCGTTTGTGGCATCACTTCCATAACCAGAATCCGACACTCCCGAGAAAATATCTTTATTATCCCTTATTCCGTAGTAGACCTCTGGGATGAAAACCTGAATTGCAGTAATAGCAAGAAAATCTATCGCGTTCACTTCGCCCTTTACCATCTCAAAACTAAATCGTAATGAGTTAATATAACGTGTAACATCTCTGATATTTCTAAAGAAATACTTAAGCCCGCTATGGTATAGATTTTCCCAATAAGTTTGATCCCATTTGTTCTCAGGTATATCCGTGATTATTTCATCAAGTTGGCTAAACAATAAATGTTCTACTTCCTGTTTAGAAATGAGTGGGATTTCGAAAGGAAGTTGAACTACTTTTTCTAAATATTCCATGCCTGAACCTTCCTGCACCTTTTTTAATGCGTTTATTACGACATCCTTATCAAACGCAAGCAGATATATCGTATTTGGGAAATTGCCTAAGGATTTGATCAGCTGAAAAATTTGTCTGATTTCTGTATTATTGAGACGGTCAATGTCATCAATAACAACAATAATTTTGTGGGGTTGTTTGCCTAATAATTCGTTTAACTCTGCTCTTATAGCATTTAAATCATTTGATTTCTGATCGCCCCAACTTTTTGTAGCAGCGCCCGTCGTCTGTAAAACATCTTTAGCGATCTCAGCGTATTGACCAAGTCCGGGAATTAATTTTAATGGTTCGAAAAACTTAGCATAGGTTTCCAGTTTTTCCCCCGCCTTCTTGGCATCACCTGCATAATCAGGTCGTCTAAGCACTACTGATAGTTGTCTAAAAAATTGGGTAATAAGCTGGTTTTGATCAGAAAAATTCCAAGGATTGAATCTTATAACAATGGGTTTCTCGTCATCAGCTTTGTTTTTTGAAACAACATCATTAATATGCTCCAAAGCCATGTTAATTATTGAAGTTTTTCCAGAGCCCCACGCCCCAAAAAGTCCAATTACAATACTATCTTTTGTTTTATAGCTAAGGATGGCATTGCCAAGCGATTGGGCAAATGGACGTCTGCCTAAAATATCCTCTTTGTAAGATTTAATCGGTTGATCTGGTTTGAACATCCTTTTTATCTTTTAGCTCCTAACTTTTAGATAAATGAGAATATATAAATAACTTGCTTTAGAATTCGCCCACGACTCTGCGGTTACTTCGCAACCTTGCCCTTCGAGTCATATAACATGGTGTATGCAATTCGCTGTCCTTATGCCTATCCAACATACTCTTCAGGATTCTCCTCAAATGCCTTTTTGCATCCAGGTGCGCAGAAGTAATAGGTTTCTCCGTTATACTCGGTCTTAAACTTCGCCGTCTTCTCGTCCACTTCCATCTTACATACCGGATCTATTGCCATCTTCATCCCATCCTTTTGTTTTTTCACCTTTCTTTGCCGGTGGCATATATCTTTTCAACATCAGGGAAAGACTTACCACCGTTACAGAGCTCATAGCCATTGCAAGCCCTGCAAGTTCTGGTTTAAAAGTAATATTAAAAAACGGAAATAGTATTCCTGCCGCAACAGGAATCAGAGCGGTATTAT
>JAYEFV010000563.1:0-1583 GCA_034658755.1 Thermodesulfobacteriota bacterium
ATTTTTGTGGCATTTGCCCCGGCATTGGGCAAATCGAATGAAAATCGGGATCCAAAGCCGCCTCCGCTATTATTCTTCGCACATCTGAAAATGCAAATCCGGCTCGACCACGTATTTTATATTTACGGTCAGGAGCAGTTTGCAGTCGATCCGCGTACACCCATGTCAAGGTTGTGGCCATCATACAGAAATTGAGATGATTCAGCACAGCATCTGCATTTCGGGTCTGTGACTTTGAACTCCCGATATCCTGTTTGATTTCTTTAAATCCAGCTTCAATCTTCCAGCGGGCACCGTAGTACTCGATTATCTCTTCAACTGAAAGTGTCAGGTCTGTGGTCATGAGTGCGATATATCGAGTTTTTCGATAGACCCAGACAATCCGTACCGGGCACTTCATGGTTTTCAGCATAACCGCCTGAGAGTAAGCCCGCACTTCTCTTTTCTTGCCGTAAAGAAAAACCGTATAATCCCCAGCTTGTTCACTCCATTTTGATGCGCACTCATCGACACTGCCAAGGCGTTCACCATATTTTCTGGGCCTCCCTACAGGTCCTTTCTCTCCAGGCGCAAGAACAGGCGCGAAATCGTACAACGTGATATTGGTGCGCATACGAGACAGTAAATGCAATTTGCCGTCCGCTCCTCTTTCCAGAGGCTCCCAAAGACCGTTGTTGCCAAACCAGCTGTCAGTCACAGCCAACACGGGTTGTTGATAGTAAACCTGAACTTCTTTTAACATTGCAGCAGCCTGTTCCATCTTGCTTGCAAAGGGTATAACCTCTCCTTTGTGTTTCACAGTGATGGATTTTGCCTCGATATCCTTTTTCATTATGTAGAATCGGAAATCAAGGGGCAGGCATGCCCAGCGTGATTTCACCTTTTTCAATAAACCAATGGCAAGAATACACTGGGACCAAGGATACGACGTCTGGTTGCCTTTTGCTGCATGATCATGAAAATGTCCACAACCAAATATCTTCCTTCCACTCTTCGGGTTTATTGAGTCATCCAGTGCAACGATAATCCTCCCTTCTGTTGCGGGTGAGGGTATCAGCCCCCACATAGTCCGCCACAATGATTTCCACGGCAGCGTTGAGCTTGCCATAAAGGTATAAAATCGCTGACTCTTGATCTCCAACCCGAACAAAGAGTGTAAAGCCCGCAGCAGATTGGAAGTGATTGACGAGGTGAACGGCACCACCACTGCCAGCAATGTGTAAGCAAACCAGACCTTTCTTCTCTGTCCTTGCTTTGTGTCTGAAAATTCGTCTTGCAGAGGTGCCAGCAAATCGCGTAAGATGAACATGGTGAGCGGCTCCTTTTGTTATATTTCCAGTTAGTTAGACAACTAAAAATATAACATGTTGCCGCTCACCATTCACCATTTATCTCATTGATTTTAAAGAATATTTTTATTTTTCCTCCTGATATGGCATGGAGATTGAAATCTTCTTGGCAGCAATTATTACTTACTATAAATTCACGTTAAGCTGAATTTGATTTCCAGGAAACTTCAGTGAAAAGAAAACAAGCAAGAAAAAACGGGCTCGGAAGAAATCATAACATACGACATCATATTT
>JAYEFV010000564.1:0-6923 GCA_034658755.1 Thermodesulfobacteriota bacterium
GATCGCTAAAGTTTCCGAAAAAACCGGAAAGGCGTCAAAAGCCAACCCCGCATCCAGGGGAAACGGGGATTCGGAACGATTCATTTCCATAGATTTCAACGATGTTGACATTTCTGTTTTTATTAAATTTATCAGTGAGTTGACCTCAAAGAATTTTGTTGTGGATCAACGGGTAAAAGGAAAGGTTACTGTAATCTCGCCTGCTAAAATTTCCGTAAACGAGGCTTACAAGGTTTTTGAATCTGTTCTGGAAGTCCACGGATATACTACGGTAAAAGCCGGACAAGTGATTAAAATCATCCCATCTCCTGATGCACGATCAAAAAATATTGAAACCCGTCTTAAAGAAGAGGCCGCTTCACCGGCGGATAGGGTTGTCACACAACTGATACCCTTAAAATTCGCAAATTCCACTGAAATAAAAAAACTTTTCGCGCCTTTGATTTCCAAAAGCAGCGTGATACTGGCCTATCCCCCGACGAACATTCTGATCGTAACCGATATCTATTCAAACATAAAACGTTTGCTTCGAATCTTGAAAGCGATTGATGTAACCGGTATGGGACAGGAAGTCTCTGTGATCCCGCTGGAATATGCTGATTGCACAAAATTTGTAAAAATTCTGGATTCTGTTTTTAAACCAAAAAGAAGTCCCAAAGCACAAACTTCAGCCACAGCAGCCAAATTCGTAGCCGATGAACGGACCAATACGATTATCGTTCTTGCCAGCGAGGTTGAAACCACAAGGATTAAAAGACTGATACAACTGCTGGACAGGGAAACTCCTCGGGGAAAAGAAAAGATCCGTGTCTATTATCTCGAAAATGCCAATGCCGAGGACCTGGCCAAGGTTCTCCAGGAACTGCCGACAAAAAAGGGGGGAGCAGCTGAAGGGAGAAAAATCTCGTTAGTTTCGGAAACAGCCAAAATAACCGCGGACAAAGCAACCAACAGCCTGATTATCATGGCAGGCAAGGGGGACTACCTGGTTCTTGAAGAGATTATTAAGAAACTGGATGTCCCCAGATCCATGGTTTATATTGAGAGCCTTATCATGGAAGTTAATGTGGAAAAGGACTTTAATCTCGGCGTTGAATGGATGGCGGGAGGTAAAACCTCAATAGACAACAAAGAAACGGCCATTGGCGGTTCATTTAGAACAACAGGCGGTACTTTGCCATCTCCTCTAACATTGCCTGAGCAAGGTTTTACCATGGGTATATTCAGCGAAGCGGTTACCATTGCCGGTATTACCTTTCCCAACCTTGGTGCAGTTGTACGGGCTTATAAAAAGGACAAAGATGTTCATATTCTTTCGACCCCCCAGATTCTAACCACTGACAATGAAGAGGCAACCATCACGGTTGGGAAAAATGTCCCTTATCAAACGAGGGCAGGCACTTCGGACGCAGATGTAGATTACAGTTATTATGAATATAAAGACGTGGGCATAACTTTAAAGATTACCCCTCAAATCAGCAAGGATCGGCTGGTTCGACTCAATGTCGCTCTTGAATCAACTAAACTGGACGAACTGGCAAGCGTCATTGTAAATGACCGTCCGACAACTTTAAAGCGCACCATCGAAAACACCGTGATTGTAAAAGATAAAAATACGGTGGTCATCGGCGGATTAATCGATGACAGCTTTTCTAAAACAGAATACAAGGTCCCCTGTCTGGGAGACATCCCCTTACTCAGTTTCCTGTTCAAGTCAACATCACGTGCCGCTGATAAGACCAACCTTTTTATATTTATTACACCCCACGTAATAGAAAATCCTGCTGAAGCAAAAGACGTGTATCAAAAAAGGAAAGATCAAATAGAACAGATCCAAGAAGGCAATATCAAAATGTACGATAAAAATTCGCCTTAAAGAGATTTTTAAAATCAAGCGAACCCTGAAACAGCATGCAAAAACATCTTACACAGATACTCAAGGAAACCTTTGGCGTTTCGGAGGAAGATCTAAAAGAAGCTCAAAAGATAAAAACTGAAAAAGGGGCCCCTTTAGGGGAAATACTGGTCGCAAAAAAAACCATTACCGAAACACAACTCCTTGAAGCCTTAAGCATCCAATACGATATTCCTTTTTGGCCTGATCTCCCTCTTGACAGTTTCAAAACAGATTTTATAAGCCAGGTTCCGATCCAATTTCTAAAAAAATACGTCATGGTTCCTTTGATAAGCGACACTAAAGCATCGGGTGTTGACAATAGCCTGCCTCAACTCGAACCGGAGAATGCAACAGAAACTCTTCCCGATTCAGGTGCGGTCATCGCTATAAATGACCCTGCTTGCATTCAGCCCCTCGATGACTTGATCAGGATTCTCGAACCGTATGATTTTCAACTGGTCCTTTCAACAAAGGATGTGATTCTTTTTGCTATAAATATATCTTATGACCTGAGCAGAGATTCAGCTGAACAGCTTGTCCAGGATATGGAAGAAGACAGCAGTGCCATCATCAGTGAAATTGAGGAAAAGGCGGATCTTCTGGATGACATCAGTGACGCACCGATCATAAAACTTGCGAACCATATTATTTCCCAATCCGTAAAAGCACGGGCAAGCGATATCCATATGGAACCTTATCAGGACAGTTTCAAAGTGCGCTATCGGGTTGACGGTATTCTTTACGACCTCCTATCCCCTCCCAAATGGGTCCAGCCTGCTCTTATCTCCAGAATCAAGGTCATGGCAAAGATGAACATCGCGGAAAAACGTCTTCCTCAGGACGGTCGTTTTGACGTCAAAATAGGCAATCAGGAGATTGATGTTCGGGTTTCCACCATTCCGACTTCTTTTGGGGAGCGTGTGGTGCTCAGACTTCTTGACAAATCAGGTTCTTTGATTTCACTTTCAGATCTGGGCCTTGTCTCGGACAAGCTTGATCTGATTGAAAACCTTGTCAGATCCCCGAATGGTATCATACTTGTTACCGGTCCCACCGGCAGCGGCAAGACAACGACACTTTATGCAGTTTTATCATCCATCAATATACCCGACATAAATATTATTACCATTGAAGATCCTATCGAATACCAGATCAAAGGGATCAGCCAGATACAGGTCAATCCAAAAATAAACTTAACCTTTGCCGGCGGCCTGAGATCGATTGTCAGGCAGGACCCGGACGTTATTCTGGTCGGCGAAATACGGGATCAGGAAACAGCGGAAATAGCGGTTCAGTCGGCACTGACAGGACATCTTGTTTTTTCCACCCTTCATACAAACGATTCTGCAAGTGCCATTACACGCCTTGTTGATATCGGCGTTGAACCTTTTTTAATTTCATCGTCGGTCTTAGCTATCGTTGCCCAAAGACTTATCCGTGTACTTTGCAGGGATTGTAAACAGCCTTATACACCCGATAATTCAACTCTGGAAAGTATAGGAATTACACCGGATCAATTTCAGGAGACTACCATCTACAGGGCGGATGGATGTGAAAACTGTTTTCATACGGGATACAAGGGACGTACCGGAATTTATGAAATAATGCTTATGGACTCCAGTTTAAAAAGCCTTATACTTACAACCCATGATTCGAGCCAGATAAAGGATGCGGCGTTGAATCTTAATATGGTTACCCTGCGTCAGGACGGCACTCAAAAAGTGTTAAGCGGCATTTCTACAATAGAAGAGGTCATACGGGTTACGCAACTGTAAACAATGATTAAAAATCCACGTATTATCATCTTTTTTATAATTCTATACATATTTTGCAGTACTTCCTTTGCCGGACAGAATGTAACCGTTAAAAAAAAGCATAACGTTTCATCCGGAACAGCGGAAAAACAGGAGAACTTTGTTCTTTATCCGATAAAATTTTACAGAAACTACATTTCAAGGGCTGACGGCCACCGTTGTCCCATGTATCCGTCATGTTCACAATATTGTATCGAAGCGTTTAAAAAACACGGCCCTTTTTTGGGCTGGATTATGTGTAGTGACCGGCTTATGCGTTGCGGCAGAGACGAGACAAAATTATCGCCCCATGTTTTGATAAATGGGGAAAAGCTCAGCTTTGATCCGGTCAACAAGAACGATTTCTGGTGGCATCAATAATTATGCACATCCGAACCACTTGCCTTGCTTATCTATTCCTTACTTTCTTTAACATATTTTTTCTTTTTATCCCCTTTTCTCAGTCTGTTGCCGGATCCGATCCTGAACCGGACATCAAATTTTCTATTATAATAAGTCCGGACAAACAGTTTGATTTTGCAGAATACTATTTTTCTAACAAAGACTATTTAATGGCGGTCGGTGAATACAAACGGTTTATATATTTCTTCCCGGGAGATGAAAGGGTAGAGACGGCAATGTACCGGATCGGCATGTCGTATTACCTTGGCAGGCATTTCAAAGAGGCCGTGGATTCTTTCAAAGCCTTAATCGATCGATATGTTGATACCGATCTTTCTATAAAATCATATTTTATGATCAGCGAAGCCCACGTCAAACTTAACACCTTCGGCCTTGCCATTATCAATCTTAACAATTTGATTACATTAACCGATGATGAAGATGTAAGGGATGAAGCATATTACAGACTGGGGTGGATCTACATTGAAACGGCATCCTGGGAAAAAGCAAGGCTATATTTTTCAAGAATAAGTGCTAAAAACAAAACTAAGTACAGACTTGAACGTCTCACTACCGAACTTAACAAGGAAAAATCAATCCCAAAAAAGGATCCCGACCTGGCAGGATTTTTATCCATAATGCCCGGGGCGGGATATCTTTACTGTGAAAGATACCAGGATGCTCTGATCGCCTTTTTACTTAACGGCGGATTGATATTAGCGGCGTATAAATCTTTTGATGATAATAACAATGCACTTGGCGCAGTTATTGCTTTTGTTGAATTCGGTTTCTATGCGGGTAATATATACGGTGCCGTAACCAGTGCACACAAATACAATCGGAAACAAACCGGTCAATTTATTGAGAAATTGAAAAATAATACTAAAATTAACCTTTCAGCCGATTTTAAGAACAAAGGTGTTTGTCTTGCCTTTAAATTTGTCTTCTAGCTCGGATTTTACATGAACCGTTTTAGCCTGTAGAGAATCATTTGAAATTTCTATTTCTGGAACCTTTCTTCGGCGGATCACACAAAGATTTTGCCCAAGGCCTGGTTTCACACTCCCGACACAGAATTGACCTTGTTACCCTGCCAGCCCGTTTTTGGAAGTGGCGAATGCGGGGGGCGGCCTTATACTTTGTAAAAAAAATCCCCTCTATTAAGGCCTACCACGGGTTGATCACCACAGATCTAATGAGCCTGTCGGACCTTAAATCGTTTTGGAGACGGTCCCCTCTTCCCTCTCTGGTCTATTTTCATGAAAATCAGCTTACCTATCCACTGGCGCCCGGCGAACGCATGGATTTTCAGTTTGGTTTCACCGATATCACCACAGCATTGGCCGCAGATCAGGTTCTTTTTAATTCTCATACCCATTTTAATGCCTTTTTTTCAAGCCTTCCCGATTTTTTGAACATGATGCCCGAATACCAGCCCAAATGGGTGGTCGATGAGATACGTAATAAAGCCGATGTCCTCTATCCGGGATGCCATTTTCAGGCTATAGGAGGGAGGGTGGGTTCCGTGCCACCGGCCGACTTGCCCCCGCTGATCATCTGGAATCACCGATGGGAGTTTGATAAAAATCCCAGAGATTTTTTTGATGCTCTTGATGCAGTTCTGGAGCGGGGTTTGAATTTCCGCCTCGCTCTGCTTGGGGAAAACTTTCAGATGGTCCCAAAAGAATTTATTGCCGCCAGGGAACGTTTTGGGAACAAGATTGTTTGCTACGGTTATGAAGCATCCAGAGAAAAATACCATGAATGGCTTGTGCAGGGGACAATAGTAATCAGCACGGCAAAACAGGAGAACTTCGGTATTTCTGTGATTGAAGCGATCCGTTACGGTTGTATCCCTCTTTTACCTGACCGGCTTTCGTACCCGGAAATCATCCCAAAGGCTTTTCATGATGATTTTCTCTATCAAGACCAGAAGGAACTGGTTGAAAAACTCTGCTTTTTTATTTTAAATTATCCACAATTTAAAATAAAATGCCAAAATCTTTCCACGGCTATGAACCGTTTTGCCTGGGAAAATTTGATTGATCAATATGATGCAGTATTAGACGATCTGGCTCGTCACTTCTGATTTTGTATCCGTTCACGGTGTAATTGAGTTGGTGGAAATTCCAAATAACAAATAACAAATAACAAATAAATTACAATGACCGAAATTCAAAATCCCAAACAAAAAAACAATCGCTTTGCCTACGGCCCGGAGGGAGCCGGTTTGGAATTTGAGATTTGTTTGAGATTTGGTGCTTGAAATTTGAGATTTAATTGTAATTTGGTATTTGTAATTTAATTGAATATATTTAAAGGTTTATGAATAAAAGGAAGAAGCGAAATTTTATGGAATTCTAACTTGACACGATCGTATCTTTATAGTAAGGAGTTTGGTGTTGTTAATAAAGAGGGATAAATTTTGAGTACTAAAATAAACACAACATCGGTATTTTGGTGGCGGCAGGTTTTAAAGTGAACCTGCCTGCACATATTTAATATTTTAGGAATTATAATAAGCTGTGGGTAAGGAGGAACTTCCCATGGCTTTTTTATTTTGTAAACGCGCCATGGGGTTTTCTCCATGGTTTTTTTTAACTGGAAAGGAGAAAATATTATGAAACAGACCAAGGTGTTTTTAAATGAAAGTGAAATGCCCAGGCAATGGTACAACATAGTGGCGGATCTGCCCACTCCAATGAGTCCGCCGCTGCATCCAGGGACAGGAAAGCCGGTGGGGCCGGATGATCTGGCTCCGGTATTTCCGATGAATTTAATCGAGCAAGAGGTTGCAACCGAGCGCTGGATTGACATCCCTGAACCGGTTC
>JAYEFV010000565.1:0-6922 GCA_034658755.1 Thermodesulfobacteriota bacterium
GTTTTGGGGTTTTTACAATGCGCTTCTTAAAATTTTTGTAATGGGGGGGGAGAACAAAAATGATGCCGCTTGTTTCTAGCAGAGAGATCCATTTCTTTATAGTAGGCTGTGATACCCCGATAGAATTTGAAATTGATGTATAGTTGATAAGCTGACCTGACATTGATGCACAGATTTTCAAGAAATCCTCGAAGAGCTTCAGGTTATCAACATTCACAAGACTGCGAATATCCCTTTCAATATATGTGAGGATATAATTTTCGATCCATGATAGCCCACTTTTTCGCAAGGGCGGTAGCTTGCCTCTTTCAATCCACCGCCCTTGCTTATTAAAATAAAAAAGGCCTCAAATTTGAGACCCATTTATTCCGATAATATCTTACTGCTTGTCAATCGATTCTAAAAATACCTCTGCATATCGATAGCATATAATCTAAAAATCTACAGACGCTTTTCTTTATCTAATTTCATCAAAGAGAAATTAGATAATTTGTTCAATTACCAATGGAACATATAATTCTTAATGGCTATATCCAGAAATCCCAGTTTGAAATGATTTTCTGTAGTGTTTTGCTGAAATACATGCAGTCTCAATAAATACAAAACCCCACCTCTATGAGAAATGGGGTCTTGATAGTCAGTTCATGGGAACCTCGGTTAAAGATTATTTATTGGATTCTTCCCCTGTGTCTTCCTTACGCCAGTTGATATCGTGTTCCTTGAGATGTTTATCAACGGCTTGACGAATGACGGTTGACATATTCACAAGCTGTTCGTCTGCCAACTGTTCAATCGCTTTTTTCATTTTGGGGTCAAGCTTGATGGTGATCATTATTTTCATGCCTCCTCTATATATATAATTACTATAGCTGTCAATTTTTTCTTGACAATGTATATACGATGTCTTATTATATATATGTTTTTTATATATGTCAAATCCCAAACCAAACATAGCGCTTGAAGGAACCTGCAGCGGTGACGTTGTGGGCGGCTTATTACTGTGGGCCGAGGGACTCCTTCAGGCGCTTTTGTTTTGAAAGGGGCTTAATATGGGAGTTAAAGTAAGACAGAAAATCAAAGGCAAGGGGCAGTCGTGGTGGGTGTTCATAACCCATGATGGAAAGCGAACGTCCCGGAAAGTGGGCGATAAGAAAGCTGCTGAGGCTGTGGCCAGTACGATCCGGGCAAAATTACAGCTTGGGGAATTTGGTTTTGTATCCTCAAAACCGGTGCCTACCTTTAAAGAATGTTCTGAATTGTGGCTTGCATTGCCTCACGACTGGAAAGAATCAACCAGAGAGTCATATCAATTTAATTTAGATCTGCATATCCTGCCTGTTTTCGGAAAGTGCCGGATAGACCAAATCACAAGAAAGGATCTGAAAATATTTTTTGATAAGAAGTACTCAGATGGATTAACATTAAGCACGATAAAATTAATGCGTGCACCTATCAATGGTGTTCTGTCTTATGCTGTTGTTGAACTTGAACAGATCGAGTCAAATCCTGTGCGTGATCTGGAGTTAAAGTACAAAAAGAAACCATTTGAAATAGATCCTCTAACAGAATCAGAATCACAGCTTTTACTTGAACAGGCAAATATCTTCATGGACGGCAATTATTATCCTGCCGTTTTGTGTGCATTGCGTACAGGCATGAGAATTGGTGAAATTCAGGCGTTAAAATGGAGCGATATTGATTTTGATAACCGTCAAATTGAGGTTATGCGGAGTTATCGTAAAGGCCGGATGACAGACACTAAAAACAAAAAGCGCAGGCGTGTTGATATGACCTTGCATCTTACCGAAACATTAAAGGCGCTTCGGACGTCACAAAAAAGGGATGCCCTGAAAAAAGGCTGTCCTGTATCCAAGTTTGTGTTTGCCGGTACCAGGGATGAATTACTTAACAGGATAACCTTTAAAAATGCTCTGAATCGCTGTACAGAAAATGCAGGGTTGCGTCAGATCCGAATATTCATACGCCACTATTAGACTGATGAGGGGCCATAACGTGGGAGACGTGAGCTATCAGTTAGGACACAGCAGTATTAAGATCACTTATGATGTTTATGCTCATTGGATGCCGGGTCAGTTTAAATCTGAAATTGATGAGCTTGACACCTTGCACCCGAACGCACCCCAGGCGCACCCACAGACAGCAGGGTTAGAAAATCTACAATAATTTCAACAGCCTTTCGTGGATATTATCAAATCCGCCGTTGGACATGATCAGGATTAAATCACCGGGCCTGGCTTCTGATACTATAAAATCGATGATCGAATCGGTGTCCGGAAAGTAGTGCGCATCCTTGCCGCGGTGTTTGAGGTCAGCCACCAGTTTTTGGGATGAAAACCTTTCAACAGGAGGAATCTTGTCAAGACGCGAGGGATTACGGATGCATGTGAGATCTGCATCGTCAAATGAAAGCGGATAGATGTCCTGAAACACTTTTCGCATGCTGGAATTGGTTCTGGGTTCGAATACTGCAACAACCCTTCCTTCCTGGCAAAACGGTTTGACAGCCCGGATGGTCTCCCGAACGGCCGTGGGGTGATGGGCAAAATCGTCCATGACGGTAACGCCACCTTTCTGGCCGCGCACTTCCTGGCGACGCTTGATACCTTCAAATGTTTCAAAAGCCTTTGCAATTGCCTTTGCCGGGATCATAAGATTATCCGCAACGGCAATGGCAGACAAAGAATTTAACAGATTGTGTTCTCCGACAAGTCTTGTCTTAAAATTTCCGAAAAATGCATTATGCTTTAAAACTTCAAAAAAAGTCCATGGCGACTCAATGGAAAAATCACCAAGACGCCACAACGCGGTTGCATTTGTGCCGTATTGTACAACCCGGCACTGACTTTTGCAGATTAAATCGGCAACGTTTTTATCATTGTCACATGCAAGCAGGGTGCTTTGGGGAGACATGCCGGCGATAAAGGAATCAAAGGCCTGCCTTACATGATTGATATCCTTAAATATATCAGCGTGATCAAATTCAACGCCGGTCAGTATTGCCATGAAAGGATCATAATGCAAAAACTTGGGGCCTTTATCAAAAAAAGCCGTGTCATATTCATCTCCTTCGATGATAATGTGTTCACCTTTTCCAAGATGATAATTGCTATTAAAATTTTTTACGATTCCTCCGATCATAAAGACAGGATCAAGGCCGGCGTGATAAAGAATCCAGGCCAGAATCGAAGATGTGGTGGTTTTGCCGTGGGTGCCGGTTATTACAAGCTGTTTTTTACCCGCCGCAACAAATCTGTTGACAGCCTGGGGCATGGAACAAAATTCAAGCCCCATTTGATCCATTCTAACAACCTCGGGATTATCTTTTGATACGGCATTTCCGACAACAACCAAATCCGGACCGTATGAAACATTTTTTTCATTAAAACCCTCGGCAATCTTAATGCCTTTGTTTGAGAGAAACTCACTCATGGGAGGATATACTTGCTGATCCGAGCCTGTTACTTTATAGCCTAAATCCTTTAGCATACTGCCAAGGGCGCCCATTCCGGTCCCGCAGATGGCGATCAAGTGTATGCTTTCAACATTTTTGGAAATTTTGTTTTTGTTCATATCCATATATTCGCCCGGATTTCTGACTAGTGTCCATCCAGAAACGGCATCTTTCGGCCCCCGGCGGCGTTCTCGCTCGTTTTCAATCCTCGAAATAGCGCGCTATGCCTGCGGTTGAAAACTCGCTCGGGCCTTGCCGGAAACCAAAATCTACCAATTCTGGATGGACACTACAAGTTTGAGATGCTCAGGAACAGGTTGCCATCAAAAAACCTTTATTTTCAATAAATTGCAGAATTTCCGAAACGTTTAATTATTCTCCGGTCACGGGTGGTTGAGCGGGAGGCGGACCAGGCGGTGTCGCAGGCTTTGCCTTTCCGAGCGTTTCATAGACTGACAGCAGAAAAATTGTTGCCAGAGGCTGGGTAAAAAGAGAACCTATAAATACGGAGCTTCCAATCGCAGATATTCCAATAAATAGAATAAAAACCACTATGTGGTCCACAATAGACTCTTTTGTAACCATTGAATAACTTTGCTTGATAGCATCAATGAGCCCCAGATTTCCGTCTGTCATTAGCGGTAGCATGTAGATGCAGCAGAATGAGACCGCAAGCAAAAACAGTACTCCGGGTAGGAAAAGAAGCATCATTCCGATCATGGTTATAATGAAGACAACAATACCGAAGCATAAAAGGGGCAAAAAAAGTCGCATTTGTGAAAAAATATCCTGAACCTTGGGCTCGCGTCTCTCTCTTATCAGCAATAGAATAGAGTGCATATAGCCAGCCATTGTTACCGGTGCCAGAATACCTAGCGTAATGATGCTTATGGCAATCATGGCAAGAGTCATGAATAATAGGGGTGCAATATACTGCAGTGTCATTTTCCAGGCGCTTTCGAGATGATACTTAAAATCCATCGATGTTTCCTCCATAAAGTTGTTAATTATTACCTTGCATATGAAAGCCTCCGACTCGTACAACATTAAGGTATTATAACATTACGTGAAAAAGATATAATCAACAAGACCTTCCAAGTCAAGCCCTGTAAACCTAAAAAGAATTTTTTCGGCTTGTTCTTAATAGCTGTACAGTCCAAAGTTCTTCTAACTTGTTGAAATTATTAGAACCATAAATTGGGTGTCGTCATTCCCGCGAAAGCGGGAATCCAGAATATTATCAGTGTCATATGAATTGTGGATGCCGGATCAAGTCCGGCATGACGTAAGAACTTTAGACTCTCAAGTTGATAGGGATGGAGACTGTTCGGCCAAAATTTTTTCGGACAATATCCTTTAATTCTGCTTAAGTGGCGACAATGTATGAACAGCTCTTGTCACGCCAAAATGGCGAGTAGCTTCGGATATGCAGAAGTGGTTAATATTTTCTTGACACACTGAAACCATTTCGCCATACTTTGGTATCTTAACAGCAAGTTTTTTCAATATATTTGATTTATATTTATTTAATATCAAGGAGTTGTCCTGAAACATCATCTGATGTCGACAATTTATAAAAATGGTAAAAATTTCACCATCCGGGAAATGATCGAGGCTATCCTGGAGGAGAACCGGTCCTTGGTGCAAAACCTGAATGATAAAGCTGCACAAGATTTTGTCCAAAGGATCTTGGATGCTAAATCCATCTTTTTCTCCGCACAAGGAAGAGCCGGTTTTATCCTTCGCTGTTTTTGTATGCGCCTGATGCATCTGGGCTTTACTGTGTATTTTTGCGGTGAAACCATCACTCCAGCTATTACCCGTGATGATTTGCTCATTGTCCTGAGTGGATCTGGAGAGACTCCGTCGACTTTAGAATCGGTAAAAAGTGCTAAAAAATACCATGCCAAAACTTACGGGATTCTGGGAAATATGGAATCAAGAATCGCCTCGCTTGTTGATATAAGCATTCATATTCCCGGAACCACCAAACTTTGCCGTGAGGGTGAGCCCCATTCAGTGCAAATGGCCGGCTCCCTGTTTGAACAATCTGCCTTTCTTTTCTTAGAGGCGATCGTCCTGGAAATTTACCAGAAAAGAAAAAAAGATGTCGGTAGCGTTTCATCACGACATACCGTCATTGAATAAAGGAGGAAACATGAAACCAGTTCTGCAGTTGGCATTAGATTTTGTAGATTTGAAGCGGGCTCTGAAAAACGCCCAGGCCGGCATTGCCGGCGGAGTTGACTGGCTTGAGGCAGGCACGCCGCTCATCAAAAGCGAAGGCCTCCACGCCGTCCGGGAACTGCGCAAGCTTTTCCCTGACAGAACCATTGTGGCGGATATGAAGATCATGGACGCCGGTCGAACTGAGGTTGAAACCGCAGCCAAAGCCGGTGCCAATATAGTTGATGTGCTTGGCGCATCCAGCGATGCGACCATCCGGGAGTGCATCCAGGCAGGCAAGAACTATGGCGCCAAAATAGTCGTCGATATGATAGCGGTTAAAGATGTGGTGTCAAGAGCCAAATTCGTTGAAGAGTTAGGAGCCGACATTGTGACGGTTCATTGCGCCATTGACGAACAAATGGAAGGAAAAGATCCTTTCGATATATTACGACAGGTCAGCCAGGCATTGACAATTCCTGTGGGAGTGGCCGGGGGCATCAATTCCGAAACCGCTGCCAAGGCGGTGGAGGCCGGTGCCTCTATAGTCATTGTGGGCGGCGCCATCAGCAAGGCCATGGACCCTGAACAGGCATCCAGAGAAATCCGCCAGGGAATCGATACCGGTAAGAGCATAAGTACCACCCTTTTTAAGAGAAAGGGAGAAGCTCAAATAAAGGAAATTTTGGAGCTGGTATCGTCGCCTAATCTTTCCGATGCTCTGCACCGGGGTGGAGTTTTGCAAGGGATTCGACCGCTTTTCCCCGGCATCCGAATGGTGGGGCGTGCCGTTACCGTGAGAACGTATCCTGGAGATTGGGCCAAACCGGTCCAGGCCATTGATGTGGCTGAGCCCGGTGATGTTATCGTCATCGACGCCGGCGGCGCGGGGCCGGCTCTCTGGGGAGAACTGGCAACCCATTCGGCCGTGCAAAAAGGCCTGGCCGGAGTGGTCATTGACGGCGCTCTGAGAGACAGTCCGGAAATCATAGATATGCAATTTCCGGCTTTCAGCAGACTTGTCATGCCCAATGCAGGAGAGCCCAAAGGATTCGGAGAAATCGGCGTGCCGGTGACGGTGGGCAATATGCGCATAGAACCCGGAGACTGGTTGTTGGGTGACTATGATGGCGTTGTCGTACTGCCGCGTGCCATTGCAGTGGAGTATGCAAACCGGAGCATGGACGTGCTTGAGAAGGAAAACCGCATCCGGGAAGAAATCAAAGAAGGAAGCACCCTGAGCAAGGTGACCGAACTTTTGCGCTGGGAAAAAAAATAAAGGAT
>JAYEFV010000566.1:0-1569 GCA_034658755.1 Thermodesulfobacteriota bacterium
CAGGGGATATGAAAGAAAATGGAATAAAAAGAATTATAAGTAGTTTTTTAAAAAAACTTTTTAGGAATGAAATGGAATTACAGGGGAATTAAACACATAACATAACTAAACTGACAACATAACTTGCCAGTATCTTGTCATATCTCTAAATCGGCTGACTTACAGATATCATAAATTGTGGTTGTCAAATCAAATAAATCCTGTGATACCTATGGTACGAACTCAACTAAAGTATGATCTTCATCAATCAATTCTTCATCAATGATCTTTGAAATTTGTTCCCAATCACCGCCTGCCAATCCAGCACCAATTTTTGGATAACCAATCCGTTTCCCAGAATAATTTGATTTTAACTTCTTGAATACAGAACGAATAGCGTCATAATCTGCCTTTATCCCTTGGCCTTTATAATCGTGCTGGGTATATGCGTTTATTACTGTTATTTCATTTCCGGTTTTTTCAATCGTGGCATGACTATAAGTGCCTATCTTGTCCTTGCTGCCTTTTTCAGTTTTACAATCTGCTTCGTATGCTTCTGGAAATTCGCTCTTTATCGCCTTGGCTATCCCTGCACCCATTGTACAATAACAATTACATCCATGAACGATAACGTCGAATTTCCCATCTAAAGCCAACTTAATTAAATCGCCTTTTATAATTTTCATTTTATTTCACTATATTATTAATATCTTATAAAAGTTATTGAAAAGTCAAGGAAATCCTGATTGATCTGGATATTTGATATAAGAGAGCTACTTTCGTTCAAAATATAAAATATTTTCAGATTTTTTTCAAAATAATTCCAGAAATATGATTTTTTCGATTTTTATTGGCTTTTCACAAACCCCTTGAAAATACAGCATTAACGGCCACGTTGCAACTGTAAACGAACGATAAATATAATCGAACGTCCCTGTATACTGGAACAAAAAAGTCCAAGCATATGCAAAAATGAGGCGTCATTATATGCAATTATATCACATACTTATAAAAACCTCCGCTTTGACAACCCTCTTAAGCTTTGCTATACGTTATGCATGAGCCTAATTGCACATGCCTCTCAAAATATCACAGACCGCTTAACCTGGCACACTGCTAATAGAGATCAGGCAGGCATAGCCAAAAATCTTGCTGACGGTAACGATATCCCCGAAGTCTATGGCCTTGGCGAAGCAGGACTTTTTGATGAGTTCTTTTGCTTTCTCGATCAGCTCGGTATTAAAGACCTGTTTATGGGGATTGAGCCCATATCTAAAAAGAGAAAAAGCAAGGTCCCGTTTATGGCTGTTATTTTCATATATTTGATGCGTATTGTTGCCGGGCTTAAGTTTTTTTGGCATATTGACCCTGTCATCCTTCATTCCCAGTCTCTTATGCGCCTTGTAGGCTTTAACGGCAGACAGGTAAGAGAAGGCACATGTAATCGGGGCAAGAAAAAATCTCATGTTGACTCCGATGATGAGCAAAATGATCAAAAACCAACAAAAATCAGAGGTCCTGTATGCCCGGACTTTATCTCTTCTTACATAACAGCTATTGCTGCATCTGTCTTGGAAAAGCTTTTTAATC
>JAYEFV010000567.1:0-1568 GCA_034658755.1 Thermodesulfobacteriota bacterium
CTCCACTGTTTTTATATAATTGACAGAATTCCTTAACTTTAGCTCACTTTAAACTTTAGTTCACCTCAAACTCTTGCAGCGATTTTTCAGGCAGAGCCGGAAAACTCTAACCTGGCCCAAAGAACCAGGTTTTCAATGTAAACATAACAACCGATTAGACAGATAAAAATTGTCTTGTTAAATAAAAGTCAAGTGAGTATAGATATAGGACGCTTGTGTGTCAAGCGAGTAACAAAGGAGACTATTAAACATCGAAGGAAAGGAGACTGTTATGAATCCGGAAATGTTCAGAGAATACGACATCAGGGGAATTGCAGGAAAGGATATGACAGAAAATGATGTAATGCTGATTGGAAAAGGTGTCGGGACTTTTCTCAGGAATCATGGCCGCTCACAGCTAACCGTGGGCCGTGATTGCCGTTTGACTTCCGACCTATATTCTGAAAAAATCATTGAGGGGTTACGGTCAACCGGGTGTGACGTGATCGACATCGGAGTTTGCCCCACCCCGGTTTTCTATTTCTCAATCCAGCATTTTGACCGAGAAGGGGGGGTGATGGTTACGGCCAGCCATAATCCCGGCGAGTATAACGGTTTCAAACTCTGCATGGATTTGGACTCGATTCATGGCCAAGATATCCGGAAAATTCTCGGGATTATTACTGAAAAATCATTTGTGCAGGGCAAAGGCTCTGTTTCTGCAGCCGACGCTGTCACGCCCTATGAGGAATTTTTAATCAATAATATAACCATAGCCGGCCCCATCAAGGTGGGTGTGGATGCGGGTAACGGTACTGCAGGAGTGGTTGCCGTACCTATACTAAAGAATCTTAATTGTGAAGTTTACGATATTTATTGCGACATGGATGGCACGTTCCCAAATCACGAAGCCGATCCCACGGTGGCAAAGAACATGCAAGATCTTATCGCCATGGTAAAGGAAAAGGGATTGGATGTGGGCATCGGTTATGACGGTGACGGCGATCGAATCGGCGTTGTGGATGAGAAAGGGAACCTTATATTTGGTGACCAGCTCATGATCATATTTGCTCGGGAGATCCTTTCGAGAAAACCCGGGGCAACATTCATATCCGAAGTAAAATGTTCAAAAACAATGTATGATGACATCGAAAAACACGGCGGCCGGGCCATTATGTGGAGGACCGGTCACTCTTTGATTAAAAAGAAAATGAAAGAAGAAAAGGCTGAACTGGCCGGTGAGATGAGCGGCCACATGTTTTTTGCCGATCGATATTTCGGTTTCGACGATGCCACCTATGCGTCGTGCAGGCTCCTCGAGATATTAACCCAAACCGGAAAGAAAATATCCGAACTTTTATCTGATGTCCCCAAAACATTTTCAACACCGGAAATACGTGTTGAATGCCCTGATGATAAAAAGTTTGCGGTTGTTAAAAAGGCGACCGAATTTTTCCGCACGCGGTACAATGTTATCGATATCGACGGGGTCCGGGTTCTCTTTGACGACGGGTGGGGTCTTGTTCGCGCATCCAACACCCAACCGGCCCTGGTGCTGCGTTTTGAAGCCATATCTGAAGACAGGCTTT
>JAYEFV010000568.1:0-23010 GCA_034658755.1 Thermodesulfobacteriota bacterium
CAGCAAACAGGCCGGTAACGCTTTGGAACGTTTGAACGCCCTCAGATTTTCCATTGAAACGATGATTGAGGAGAGTTTTTTAAATGACCGATTGAAAAATCGATTTCTCGAAATTTTTCGGAAAAGAATGGAACGAATTTTTAGATAAATATCGAGTTCGAATTTTAAAAAAGCTCCATCTGGGCCGAATTTTTAACAGTTACAGCATGGCGCAAATTTTGGCTGATAAAATCAAGTTTGTTTTCTTTAAGCTCGTCAGACCAATTTTTACAAAATTAGGAAATTTTACATGCTTTGGGGCTTTTTACCGATGATGCCGGCACCTTTTTTTGAACTGTCCGGGTGGTCCAGAATCGGCAAACAACTATGGAACAATGGTGAAAGCAGACGCCCGTCGTGCCCGTCCCAAGCCATCGGTTGGTATTCACGCCCACCCCGCAGACGAGGCACCAACGCTGGAAAGTAGGCTTTTAACTGTTTGGCTGGAAGGAAAACGGTCCTCAGGCGAACCCTGGTCGTGCGAAGTTTTTCTGCCGCACCCTTACACGTTTTCAATGAAGAAGCTTTTTGCCTTCAGTATTATATTAACCATTTTTGAATTTTCTAATAAATAGCTTGACTAATTTCTTTTGCATTGTTAGAGGATTATTCATTGATACCACAATATAAGGTATAATAGTGATCTTATTAACACTATATAAAGCAAAGGGCGCCATAATATGCATCACAAAAACATCCCCTTAAAAGAACGAATTATTTTTGCACTTGACGTAGATTCTAAGAAAGAAGCGGAAAAATGGGTTGATAGATTAGGTTCCCATATCAATTTTTTCAAAGTTGGATTACAGTTGTTTATTGCAGGGTGGTTTCCTGTTATTGAGATGATAACAAGTCGTGGTCACAAGGTAATGTGTGATTTAAAAATTTTTGATGTTCCAGAAACAGTTAAATTAGCTCTAAGACAATTGAGAGACCATGATATTACTTTTACAACTGTAATGGGGAATGACCCAATACTTAAAGCAGCCGTAGAAGAAAAAAACGGTGTTAATATCCTTGCTGTTACAGTCCTGACCAGTTTTGGTGAAGAAGATATGGAAGAAATGGGGTTTACTGGCACTATTGAAGACCTTGTTTTTCGTCGTGCTAAGCGTGCATTAGAAATTGGTTGTGATGGCATTATATCATCAGGTCTTGAAGCACCTCGACTACGGAAAGAGCTGGGCGATAATTTTCTCATTGTTACACCCGGTATCCGGCCGGGCAAAAATATTGAAATTCCTGAAGATGATCAAAGAAGGATCGTTACCGCTCAAGAAGCTGTCATAAATGGTGCTGATTATGTAGTAATCGGTCGACCAATTAGTACGGCCAAAAACCCAATTGCTTTAGTTGAATCTATGCAAAATGAAATCCAAAAAGGATTGTCCTTGCAAGTTATTTGAATTTTAGCGATTTATCTTAGCCCTGTTAATGGCGTATTTAAGCAGTATTAGTTAATTTCAGGCATTTCATCCCAAGTACGTCCTTCAAGTAATCTGCCCGATTGCGAAGAAGACAAACCAGTGAAACACTCCTAAAAAACAGATGTTATTCTGGGGCTTTCCAAAGTTTCTTGTATAACAAAATGAAAGTAAAACTTGCAGGGTCAACCCAGTTAGATCAGATGATGAGGCAACTTTGACGGCTTCGTAAAAAGTCCAACTTCTGCGTTGCACTGCATCCTTCGTCACTGTAGCGTACTATAAGTACGCCTCATTCCTCAGGATTTGCGCGCCTTGAATTTGGATCTTTTTACTTTGCCGTCGGATTTTGACTTTTTACGAGTTCATCAACTTTAACTTTTGGAAAAATTTTTACCAATAGAGACAATATTGCACTATTCTAAAATTTCGAGGACCGTGTGTTTTTTTACCTTGGCAGAGGCGGCACTCAATATTGTTCGTATGGCTCGAACATTTCGGCCTTTTTTCCCGATAACCTTCCCAATATCCGCTTTGGCAACTCTAAGTTCTAATACCGAGATCTGGTCACCCTCTATTTCTGAAACCTCTACCTCCTCCGGATCGTCAACCATTGCCTGCACAATGCGCTTGATCAGATCTTTCATCGCTCCGTCTCTTTCGTTGGATTTTAAGAATCACAAAATTATGAATGAAATGTTTTTTCAACGGATTAAACGGCAGTTCCATTTTTGAAATTATCTTAAACAAAGCGGCGTTAAACCTACCGGATCATAGTATTTTAACCTTTACGGCTTGGATGCCTCTAGGGGTCTCTTTTATTTCAAAAGATACTCGATCTAATTTGTGAAGCCCGAAATGGCCATGGTCTAAGATACTACTGCTGTGCATAAAAACATCCCCATGGGTTTCGGTTTGAATAAAACCATATCCTTTTTTCTCACTATACCATTTTACTGTTCCCTCTTTCATGCACAACCTTTCTCTTAAAAACTCTTTAAAATGTGGTATAAAATCAATATGAAGATGAAGATCTGAATTCAATCTTATTCCAAAACATTTCCCAACAATGTACAAAAGGAAAAAAATAACCGAAAAAAAAACTGCTAATTATTTTAGCTTAATCAATATATCATGAAATGTCAAACTCAACTTTGAGAGGGATATCTGTTGAGATGTCGGCGAGACGGCAAGAATTCATGCGGTTCTGCAATATGGAGAATGTTTTATCAACGAAACCCTTCAAGATTGTTTGTTCAGGTTTTAAATGTAATCTAAAATGGTTATGATTAATTGCTTGTAAGTATCCGGCAAAAGCGTTATAAGCCTCTTGTACTGAATTTATTGCGCGAATCGCTTCTGCCAAATATTTATCGTTGTCAATATAAACCAAATATCATGGGCCTATTATCATCACGCATTTCCATCACACGCTATAAAGTCGCGGGTCGACTTGACGGCTCTGTACATGAAACCGTCTACAAAGCCCTTAAACAGCATGCGATTCCCGAAATTGAAGATGACGGTTCGGAAGCCATGGTCGGCTGGACGTCCTTTGAGTATCCGTATGCACCTGATTTCGAAGGCCATTCCTTTGTTTTTGGCGCCCACATGGTTTTTGCTCTGCGGATCGACAAAAAATCCATCCCGCCTAAACTCGTTCAGAAACATTATGCCCTGGAAGTTGCCAAGCATCTGGCGGACACCGGCCTGCAATTTTTATCCGGCAACGAGAAAAAAGCCATCAAAGAACATGTTGTCAACACCCTGAGCCGGCGTATCCCGGCCATACCCAACGTCTATGATTTAGCGTGGCATTATAAGGACTCCTTCTTGTGGTTCTTTTCCAACCTGAAATCGGCCAATGAGGCGTTGGAAACGCTTTTTATCAAATCCTTTGGTCTTCCCCTTATCCGCTTGTTCCCATATACAACCGCCGATCTGATAGCCGGACTATCGGACAGTGATCGCGATCTTTTGTTAAAACTGGCGCCGAGCCAATCTGAGGAGTAACCCATGCTGGATATCGCCGTAGCATATAACCGTTACAAATTCTTAGGAAACGAATTTCTGACCTGGTTGTGGTTCATGATCGAAACCGATCATAACCGTTTGCGGCAGTATGACCCTGATCTTGTCTCTTTAAACATCGGCAGCCGGATGGTGCTTGAAAACACGCGCAACAACGCCAAAGAGACCGTCACCATTAAAGGGCAGGATGCCAACCTTGAAGAAGGTCTGTTGGCGCTGAAAAAGGGGGCAGTTGTTACCGAAATACACCTGTCTTATAAAGCCGGCGATCAACACTGGCAATTCAGCCTCAAAGGAGAAAGCCTCAACATCTCCAACCTGAAGCTGCCGGAGACCGGACCGGTGGAAACGCCGGAAGATCTTGAGGGCGCTGTTTTCGAAAAGACCTATCTGATTGAAAAGGTCATCGGGCTTGTAAACAATCTCTTTTCCCATTTCATCAAACTGCGGGTATCAAATGAGTGGCGCAACCAAACGGTTTCCCGGATTCGTAATTGGGCAACATCATAGTGATAGGGAACACATTTCTTTGTTGTTGACATTTTTTACAATGTATGATCGAAAGAAATATTATGTCTTCTCATCAAAATTTTTTTAATTTTTTATCTAACTATCTAACGCAGGGAGATTAAATTGTACGGTCTTCACGCAATAGCCGTTCACAACGGCTGGGCCATGGCTCTTGCGGGTGCTTTAATCGTCTTTTCCGGTCTTGTGGTGCTGTCATTCGCAATTTCTCAACTTCATAAGATTTTGATATTCCTTGAAAAAAAGCCCGTCCATGTTGACCGAGACCAGGAAACATCCGATGTTGAACCACAGGAAGACAAGCCCTGGCTTTCATTACCCAAACAATTCCCTGCAGACATTAAAGAAGTTGCCCGTTTGTATAAACCGTTGGTTGAAGAACTTGGTGAAACCTTTTATCTTTCCCAGCTTTATGAAATGTCAAAAAAAAATGGTTTCCCACATCCACATATTACACTTACGGCTTTTCGTGAATCTAAAATATTAATCCCCGATGGCGATGGCGTTTTTACCTGGAATCCACCCACAGAAAATTATGATAATGAAAACGTTGAAGGTTAATTAATGGAGCTATTTTATCAATTTTTATCAAACACCGGGTATTATCTGGCTGACTATCGAAACGTTATAATGATCGTGGTCGGTTCCTTATTTTTATATCTAGGGACTGCAAAACATTATGAGCCGCTCCTTCTTATACCCATCGGGTTTGGAATTTTAGTGGGCAATGTCCCTTTTTTCAAGGGATTTGGACTCGGAATATATGAAAGCAACAGTGTGTTACACTATCTGTATTTTGGTGTGGTTACAGGCCTCTATCCTTCAATAGTTTTTTTGGGTCTCGGGGCAATGACTGATTTTTCTTCTTTGCTGGCACGGCCGACTCTCATGCTTTTGGGGGCCGCTGCTCAAATGGGAATATTTTTCACACTTCTTGGTGCTCTGGCCCTCGGCTTTTTACCCAAGGAAGCCGCCTCAATCGCTATAATCGGCGGCGCTGACGGACCCACATCCATATTTCTAACAGCCAAGCTCGCACCTCATCTGATCGGCCCTATCGCCATCGCCGCATATTCCTATATGGCGTTGATACCTGTAATCCAGCCTCCTATCATGAGACTCTTGACCACCCGCGAGGATAGGTTGATCAGAATGCGAGAACTTAGAGAGGTGTCCAAGAAAGAACGCGTCATTTTCCCCGCCTTAGCCGTTTTGCTTTGCTGCTTCCTGGCACCAGCTTCCATACCGCTTCTGGGAATGTTCTTTTTTGGAAATTTTTTAAAGGAATGCGGCGTAACCGAACGACTGGCTCAGACAGCTCGCACGGCAATTATCGATACAGCAACAATACTTTTGGGTTTAACAGTTGGTGCCAGCACCCAGGGTGACGTGTTTTTAACTCCAAAATCTGTGGGTATTTTCTTGCTGGGTGCCGTGGCATTCAGCATAGCAACCAGCTCTGGCGTTATCTTTGCTAAAATTATGAATCTTTTTCTTAAAGAAAAAATAAATCCTCTTTTAGGGGCTGCCGGCGTATCCGCTGTTCCCGGTTCGGCCCGAGAAGTTCATCTGGTGGGTCAGTCCGAGGACCCCGAAAATTACCTTCTTATGCACGCCATGGCCTGCAATTCTTCCGGTGTTATCGGTTCTGCGATCTGTGCCGGTATTTTGTGGAGCTTTATGGTTGGACTCTGATTTTATCCAGGGGCAATTCATGACTTGGGTCATTCATGCCCTTCGCGTTTTAGCAATTCCTGGTACCAAATTGAGAATTCATACATCCCCTTGAACCGGTCATCATCATTGATAAGACCGAGGCACAGTTCAAATACTCCCCTTCCATATGCATTGCTGTATTCTTCAAAATCTTTTGTCTGTAAAAACTCCCGGACAAGAGACTGGGTTGTTCGTTTTGTTTTGTCTTTTCTTATATCTATAGGATCTTTCGGTTCCTGAAACGGGTCCCAGTTTTCATATCCTTTTTTTATAATATGTTTCTGGCGCCTCGGTGACATGCTTTCGAAAATCGCCTTTTTTCTTTTTTCCTCTTCTTCAGGTGAGATTTTGTTCATTTTCCCTTCCTCGTTCTTCTTTGGCTTTTTTCGAGATTGCAATACCAAGATACTCTTCATCAAAATCTGTAAGAATGGCCATTGATAAAGGTACAAGCATATCTGCCATTTTTAGATACTTTGTTTTTATTTCACGTACAAATTCAGAGGAAATATCATAAAGCTTTTTTTGAATCGCATCCAGATTAACCGCCGGATACTGTTTTCCTTCGATAAACCCCGATTTTCCACAGGTATGACTGCGCCCTCCTATGGATGTTGGTATTCCATAAAGTCGACACGTTATCGGCCTATATTCATAAAGGTCACACATATCATTATCGTTGAGAAGAGGACATCTGACCCGCTCTGCGGCGATATCCATGAGTATCTCCGTCTCGTTCTTTCCGGCCTTTTTATTTTTATACGCTTGTTTTTTAACCATATGTGTTTTTCGATCCGCCCGATTGGCCCTATCGATAAGCCTGATTTTCCCCTTGCCTTTGATGGTTTTATTAAACTGATGATTTATATAGATAGCTTCAATCAGAGTGAGGTCAAACAGGGCATGACAGCAGTCTGCACATTTGATCTTACATGTTACACATTCCTGATGGTCTTTTTGTACCCTTGCAAACAATTCATCGGCTTGGGTTACTATTGTTTTGTATTTCTCAAAATATGGCGTAAAGTCTATTTTCATAAGTTAACTCCCAACCCGGACAAGCCGGAACCAAAAATGTTTGCCACAAAGGCACTAAGACACCAAGGATGAATTTAGGGGCTTCGCCCCAATTGGAATAATGAAATGGTGGCTGAGCTTGTCCTGAACAAAGCGAAGAAAAGGAGTTTGTTACAATTAAAATGGTTTATTCCCGCCCTTATCCCAATATTCTCTCCGAGGCGTAGGCTCTACGAGCCGGAGGCCAGCATTCCATTCTTCCATTCTGATGGCATAAACAGGTTGCCATTAAAAAAACTTTTAATTTGTAGCATTTCCGAAACGTATATTTATTATTCTTTCTTCGTGCCTTGATGCCTTAGTGGCAGAATTGAAAAAGTTTTACCACAAAAAGCACAAAATTTGCAGCTAAGGAATCTAATTTGTTTCACGTGAAACATCATTTTCCGATACAAAACCGGCTGAAAATCCGATCGATTACATCTTCCTTTGCAGTGTCTCCTATTATTTCCCCGAGACTGTCTAGCGCCTCTTTAATATCGATGGCAATAAATTCAAAAGATGTCTCCTTTCGTATTTCTTCGACTGCGGCAACACAAAGCCGTAAGGTCCGCTCAAGTGCCATTTTATGCCTTAAGTTGGGAATTATTTTATTTTGAACCTCGAGACCATTATCCCCGATAGAAAGGTTTACGATTAAATCCTTAAGCTCGTTCAGTCCCCTGCCGTAAAGGGCTGAGATTTTAATCCTCGGCGCCGTGTTCCATGAATCGGGAATCTTAAGTTCACAATCATCTTCCACAAGGTCCGATTTGTTAATTACAAGTATCCATGGTTTATTTCTTATGGTTTTAAATATTTTGTAATCTTCACCGGTTAATGGATCACTTGCATCTACCATGAAAAGAATCAGATCAGAATCGCTAATATATTCCTGCGCTTTTTCGATACCGATTACTTCAACCGGATCATCGGTTTCATGTAGACCTGCAGTATCTGCAATTATTACCGGGATGCCGTTGATATTCAGCGTTTCTTCTATCAGGTCTCTCGTTGTACCGGGAATAGGAGTAACAATTGCCCGATCTTCCTGAATCAATCTGTTCATTAGGCTCGATTTTCCTACATTCGGCCTTCCGACAACGACCATTTTAAGACCATCTCTTAAAACATGTGCATGTTCATATTGCTCTATAAGCACGTTTAAATCATCAACAATCACCCGCTCCAGCGTCTCGATTGTCCTCTCGGAATTAAAGATTTCTCCGGCATCCTCTGAGAAATCTATTGCGGCCTCTGTCTTAACCAAAATATCAAGCAATGCGCCTCTTATGTTTTCAACCTTTTTTTTTAAACCTCCTTTTATATGCGAAGTTGCTATTTCTAATGATCTTTCGGTCTTTGAATTAATTATATCGATAACAGCTTCGGCCTGTGTCAGATCAATTCGTCCGTTGAGATAGGCTCTTTTTGTAAATTCCCCCGGCTCAGCCAGTTTCGCACCCTTTTTTAAAACTAAACCGAGAATCGCCGTCATGACAACAGTCCCTGAATGCGTGTTTATTTCAACAACATCCTCCATGGTGTATGTTCGCGGAGCCACCATAACGGATAGAAGGACCTCATCAAGTACCCTTCCTTTTTCCTTATCCACAATATGACCATGATGAAGGCGATGGGATTTTAAAGAAGAAAAAGATGGTTCGCCCTTTTTCTCATAATCATCGGTTACCGGTCCGGATTTTTTAAAGATCGAAGCGGCAATAGAAAAAGCGTCTTTGCCTGAGATTTTAATAATCCCGATTCCACCTCTTCCGGTCGGCGTTGCTATAGCAACTATAGTTGCAATGTCCATTTTTGTTGCGCCGGATTTCCATTTCCAACCTGAATATTCCGAAAATCATACCTTCTCAATAAATTGTGGTTTTGGTTCACTATCAGAACTTAGGGGCTTCGCCCCAATTGGAATAATGGAATGATGGAGTAATGGAATAATGGGTGAGCTTGTCCTGAACTAAGCGAAGGAAAGGCGTTTTTTACAATTAAAATGGTTTATTTCCGCCCTTATCCCAATATTCTCTCCGAGGCGTAGGCTCTACGAGCCGGAGTCCAGCATTCCATTATTCCATTCTGATGGCATAAACAGGTTGCTATTAATAAAACTTTTAATTTCAAGAAGTTGCAGAATTTCAGAAACGTATATTTATTGTTCTTTCTTAGTGTCTTGGTGCCTTTGTGGCGAGAAGAAAAACGTTTTGCCACAAAAAGCACAAAATTCACAATTAAGCAACTAAACTTCATCTTTGCTTGCGATAAGAATTTTTTTTGGGAAATATGACAAGCTTTTTTAAAAAACCTTCTCCCTTGCTCTGAGTTCTAACCCTGTTGTCATCCTGCAAGGCGATATGCACGATTCTTCGATCATGAGCATTCATTTGACCGATTGCTGAAGGTTTTCCGGTGCTTTTCACCTTTTCCGCCATCCTCACAGCCAGGCTTTGAAGGCTAATTCGCCTCTTTTCGAGATAGCCTTCCACATCTATGTTAATACCGACCCGTCCTTTTCTGTTCTTGTTGACAATTTTTTCTACTATATATTGAATCGCCTCAAGCGTTTGCCCGCGTTTCCCGATAAGAACAGCAGAGTTTCCACCACTCACATTAAAAACGGTTCTATTCGAACGCTCCTCAATCGATATTGTTGCGTCTGTTGTTATTAAATCGATTATCTTTTGCAAAGCTTCCCGGCCAAGATCTATAGGATCATCGGCAACGCTATGATCCAAACCTTCATCATGTGATATTTCTAGCTGTTGAGCCACACTTTCTAATGGTTTTTCATAGGAACTTTCATTTTGCTGTTCTTGATCTGTTGTTTCAAAAACAATTTTTGGGGACGGCTCTGGTAACCTAACGCGAATTCGTGCTTTCTTAGTCCCAACCAGTCCAAAAATTCCGGTTGAACCATAAGAAATAACATCATGTTTAAGTTTTTCCCGGGGTATATTTAGTTCTTCACAGGCTTTCTTGACAGCCATTTCGACATTTTTGTCCTCAAATTCCACACAATGCGACATCATATAACCTCCGTGATTAAACTTTTTTCTTTTGAATATAGTACTGTTGAGCCATTGATACTACATTATTTACAAGCCAGTATAAAACCAGTCCCGAAGAAAAATTGATAAACATAACCGTAAAGACTAACGGCATCAACATCATCATTTTGGCCTGAGTGGCATCGCCCATGGGTGGCGACATTTTCTGCTGTATAAACATGGACGCTCCCATAATTATGGTTAAAACCGGGATGCCGTACGGCGCCTGCATGAAGGGAATTGAAACATCAAACCTGAAAAGACGATCCGGAGCAGACAGATCATTAATCCACCAGAAAAATGGGGCGTGCCTCAATTCTATGGCTTCATACAACATCCGATATAAGGCAAAAAATATAGGAATCTGTGCAACCATGGGAAGACATCCACCGACGGGATTGACTTTGTATGTTTTGTACAACCCCATAACCTCTTCATTCATTCTTTTCTTGTCATCTTTATATTTTTCCTTGATCTCCGCCATAAGCGGTTGGATTTTTTTCATTTCAGCCATGGATTTATAGCTTTTGTTCCCAAGCGGCCACAAAATAACCTTAGTAAATAGTGTTAAAATGATAATGGCAATACCATAATTAGGAATAAAATGATCATATATAAAATTCATTATCCAGACACACGGTTTGGCGATTATATCAAACATACCGAAATGGACGGCTTTGACCAGGTCATAATCAATATCGTTCAAGACCTTCATGCTCTTTGGCCCAAAAAACAATTTGTAATTAAAAACATGCTTTGCACCGGAATCAATCACGCTTTCGGGTTGCACATAACGATTTTGAAGTGTCTTGTCATCCATGTAAAGATGCATGCTGGCATCTATCGACTCAGCAGGTATGATGGCAGACATAAAATAACGATTTTGCACCGCCACCCATTTTACATTTCCTGTATATAGGTTTTTATCCTTTATTTTCTTTGTCTTAATCTGCTTGAGCTTATTATTTATCAGCGCGCTCGGACCCGTAAAACCATATCTGCTGTTTTTTACTTCTGCCTCTCGCACTAAAGTAAGTGTGAGGCTGTCCCGAAGGGTTTTGCCGGAAAGGTTTTTGATGGTAATACTAAGATCGATCATATAACTTTCAGGTGAGAATAAAAATTTCTTTTCAACAACCACGCCCTGAGGAGATGTCCAAACAAAAGCGATCTCTTTAGATTTATCGTAGATATCAACCGAATCCTCTTCAAAGTCTGCTGAAAAAATCGCGTCATTGAGACCCGTAAGACTATTCCCTGCAAATCCCAGGCGGATTGTACCGCTGGATATGTCCGGAGATATCATTTCAAGTAACGGTGAATCGACATCTATGGTTTGCCGGTAATTTTTAAGAAGAAAACTTTTAAACACCGCCCCTTTTTCAGAAATCTTAACCCTGTATAAGGGCGTTTTTACCGTGACGATTTTCGTTGGCTTCACGGGCAGAGCAGGCACATTGTCTGTCAAAGGTAATTTTTCTACTGTAATCTGTTCTTTTGTTAATATCTCCGGTTTTTTATCTGTTTTTAGCTCTTTTTCCTGGGCCTGTTGGGGCGGCGGGTGCACTTTCTTTTCAACAAAGAAAAAATTCCACAATATGAAAACAAGTAAGGAAAGCGCTATGGCAATAACTAGTCGAGCTTTTTCCATTTTCTTCTCCAATATTCAAAAATATCTATAAATATATGCCGCTCCGTTAAAAATGTATGATTTCAATCCGTTATATGCAGAGGAGTAAATACTTTTGAGGAATTGATAGAAGACGAACATATATGTTCCCGTCTAGAACCGGCATCATGTTTGCCGATACTGGTCTATCAAGGTTGTAGGATGTTGCGCTTTAAGGAACAGAATCGATTCCCCCCGGATTAAAGGGATGGCACTTTAAAATTCTCTTTAAGGCAAGGAAAAACCCTTTAAGTAGCCCATAACGCAAAATAGCCTGATAGGCATATTCAGAACAGGTTGGATAAAAACGACACGAAGGAGCCAAAACCGGGGACAATATTAATTGATATGCCCTTATAAAAAACAAGGGAATTGTCAGAAATAGTCTATTAATGCCCCTCACTCCTTGATATGCTGTTAAAAATGTTTTGCAGGGATAAAAAAGCTTGTTTCGATGATAGGGCGGCGGCCTTTTTTTTTGCTATAATATTTATATCCCAATAACCTGTAATAATGTGCCTGTTTAGCCTAAAACTTTCACGAGAAAACCGTTTAATCCTGTTGCGTATTGTTGCGTTTCCAACCTTTCTCGCTACTGTCACACCAAGGCGCGTTCTTTGAAATCGACCCGGAGAAAATATAGCCACAAAGTGTCTGTTTTGAGTTTTCCTGCCGAATTGTGATAATCCAAGAAACTCAGAGCGTTTCAGAATTCTATCTGCCTTGGTAAAAAAAAAGCGCAAAAGGTATTATCCTCTGCAACCTATTGCTATTCATTCATTTATTATATATGTCAAAAACGATATTTTACTATACCGACAAACGGGTTCTCCCTTTAGATCTTCGCCGGTTAATAATCCTTCTCCCCTGTTTGGTTGACATTCTTTTTAAAAACCCGTGTGTTCGCGCACGTTTTATTCTACTTGGTTGATAAGTTCTTTTCATAATTTAACATCCTTATTCTAACCGGCCCGGATAATTACCCAAAAAGAACTAAAGCCTTTTACCGCCGATCAAATAGACTGAAATTTTTTAATTTCAAAAATATATTATGTAATCACACACTTTTTATATTGTCAAGACCCAAAAAAATATGAAATTATTCAGACCCTATTACTCTTTTAGAATTTCTAAAACATCAAATTCTTCCATATGAAGTTGTGAATTGGGATATATTACAATCTGTTTTCCAATAATTCGTTCCAGGGAGACGATAAGATGATTTTCCTCGCCATGAAGCAGTTCGGCAATTTCTGGATTTACTCTCAAGCTCACCTTTACGCCCATCATATCTCTTGATTCACGAAGTATCTCCCTGTATATATTATAACATATTGTCTGCCTTGATATGAGATATCCTTCCCCGTCGCAATAAAAGCAGGGTTCACATAAAATCCGGGTAAGGGGCTTCCTGATCCGCTTCCGGGTCATCTGTATCAGGCCCATCTCTGATATGGGAAGGATATGGGTTTTACTCCTATCCTTCATAAGGGCCTCTTTTAGCGCATTAAACACTTTCTCCTGATTGGATTTTTTTTCCATATCTATAAAATCGATAATTATAATACCGCCAATATCCCGAAGGCGAATTTGATAGGCGATCTCCTTTACGGCCTCTAGATTGGTCTTTAAAATTGTTTCTTCCAGGTTGTACTTGCCCACAAAGCGTCCCGTATTTACATCGATTGCGATAAGCGCCTCGGTATGTTCTATTACTATGTAACCGCCGGATTTCAGCCATACCTTCTTTTTTAAAGTACGTGAGATGTCACCCTCTAAATTATAGGCATCAAAAATCGGTTCCAGACCCTCATAAAACTCCACTGAATCTTTTAGACTGGGAACAAACGAGTCGAGAAACAAAAGAATGGACTCATAACCGGAACGGGAATCTATTACAAGTTTTTCAGCTTCGTGCATTAGCAAATCCCTTACGGCTCGAAGGGTTATTGCAACTTCTTTATGTAAAAGAAACGGGGCCGGAGCGCTCTGGTATTGTTTTTGTATGTTTTTCCACAAATTTTTTAACACCCCCATTTCATATGCGATTTTCTCTTTCTTGACATCTTCCGCAGCAGTTCTCACAATATAGCCGAAATTGTCTTTACGTGAAGATTCAACGATTTCCTTTAACCGACTCCGTTCAGTTTCATCCTCTATTCGACGTGATATTCCTATATGATCAGATGTTGGCATTAGCACGATAAAACGCCCGGGAAGAGATATATTCATTGTTACGCGAGCCCCCTTAGAACCTAAGGGAGCTTTGGCAACCTGAACCATTATATCCTGATCTTCTGTAATCAATTCTTCTATATTATATTCGCGGTTAATCAAGGACGGAGAAGGACCGGTCTCATTCATAGTAATGGAATTGTTTTCACCTCCATTCCTTTCTATCAGGAGGTTCTCAATTTCACCATATCTTCCACCTATTATATCACGTACATATATAAAAGCCGCCTGCTTTAGCCCTACGTCCACAAAGGCAGCCTGCATACCCGGTAGAACCCGCTGCACCTTCCCTTTGTAAATATTGCCGGCAATATCTGAAACGTCTCCGCGCTCAATAAAGAGTTCCGCTATGTTCCCATCCTCAATAAGAGCAACCCGTGTTTCATGTTCTGCCACATTTATGATTATCTTGTTATACATCTTTTTTTATTTCCTATAAAATATTGACGGTCTCGTAAAAAGTCAGGAATTCGCTTTTGTCGTCATTCCGGCGAAAGCCGGAATCCAGTAAATTCAATTACTTCTGGATGCCGGATCAAGTCCGGCATGACGGTTTTGGGAATTTTTACGAAGCCATCAAATATTACAGTTTGACAATAGCCGCCTGTTTTATTTCTTCAACGGGCATACAGAATATTTTTTCAATAACCTCCAACGGTCGCACAGTTCTGCCCGGTTCTGTTCTAAGGGTCATCTTCAGTCTATTTGGAGCAGTCAACTCTATTTTTAAAACCATCTTTTTTAAATCTATCTTTTTTGTTTTCCCTTTTGGTCCGGTTCGCGTAACAATTAACTCTCGCTTTTTTATAAAACAGTTTAATTCTTTCTCATCAAAAAAACCATCTTTTTTTGTCACAATATAGGTTGCTGGCGCCAACGCCTTTGATACAGGTTTTGTTGAAGCAAGCTGACAGTTTAAAACATTCAGACCTTTTGGAAGATGTTTATTTAATGGAGCTATAATACTTTGCGGTTTAACATCTCCGCGCAATGATAAATAAAAATTTTCGTTTAGGCTTTCCAAACCCACCGGAAGCGGATCTTCAAATGAAATTTTCGGCTTTGGATGAAAACCTTCTGAAAATTTAATCGGTATTCCTGCGCGACTGATGGCACGCAAGAAAATTCTTACCAGTTCAAGATGCCCAAAATACTTTGCCGTTCCCCTCTTAGAAAAGGACATTTTCAGTTTTTTATAAAACCTTTCTTTAATATCGTCTGCAAAAATATTTTTTATGGCTCCTTCTTCACAGTTATCGAATACCTTCGGCCCAACAATTTTAAAGTCACATACACCGCAATTGTTACATTCGCCTGTTCGACAATCAACGGTACACTCACCTTTCTCAGCTTTTTTTAATTCGTATTTTAAAAAATCTTTTGTAACCTTTGTATCAATATAATCCCATGGCAACGGTTCTGCCGTATCCCTGACACGTGTTGTATAGAAATCGATATCCACGCCCTCATCACATAAAGCTTCGTGCCAAAATTGATATTTAAACTTATCACTCCAGCCGTCAAATTTACACCCTTTTCTGTATGCTTTCAGCAATAATCGGCTAAGGCGCCTGTCACCACGAGCCCACAGTCCTTCAAGCATGCTGACTTCAGGACTTTGCCATTTAAACTGAACTCCGGGCATTTTAAGGTTCTTTTTTAACCATCGCATCTTCTGCTTTGAATCAGCTAAAGAAATCTGGGACGCCCATTGAAAAGGAGTGTGGGATTTTGGAATAAATGTTGCCACGCTTACATTGAGCTTACCCTTTCGACCGTTAGGCCCTTTGATCTTACGCAGTTTTTTTACAAGATCAACAATCGCCTGCAAATCATCATTGGTTTCGGTGGGAAGACCGATCATAAAATAGAGTTTTATCACCTGCCAGCCAAGGCTGAATGCATTTTTGACTGTATTTTCAATCTCTTCTTGCGCAATGTTTTTGTTTATAACATCCCGGAGTCGCTGGCTGCCGGCTTCCGGTGCTATGGTAAAACCTGTCTTTCTGACCTTTTTGACAAGCTGCATGAGTTCCGGTGTTAATGTGCCGACACGCAGAGAGGGTAATGAAACCGCAATGCGGCGGGACTTATAACGATCAATCAGACGTTTCATGAGGGGAAATATACATTCATAATCCCCTGTGCTTAAGGATAAAAGAGATATATCCTCATAACCGGTTGACGCAATACAAGCATCAGAAAGAGACAACAGGGTCTTTAAGGATCGTTCGCGCACGGGACGATATATCATTCCGGCCTGACAGAATCGGCACCCTCTAGTGCATCCCCGTGACACTTCAATCCGAAGACGATCATGCACGGGTTTACCGTAAGGAATTATAGGTGCATCCGGAAAATCCGTATGGTCAAGATCATCAACAATTGCTCTTTTAACCGTATTATAGTCTGAAAATTCGGGTACAAGGGACTGAAAACCATTTTCATCATATTTGGGTTTAAAAAACAAAGGGATATAGACACCTTCAATATAGGACCAGCTTCTCAAAAGAGTTTTCTTATCGCTCTTGCCGCTCGCTTTCCATGTAAGCCAGGCTCGGGACATCTCCGTGATCACTTTTTCCCCGTCTCCCACCACAATAGCATCAAAAAAATCTGCAACCGGCTCCGGATTACAGGTGCAGGGACCGCCTGCAATAACAAAAGGGTGTGAATCGTCTCTTTGTCTTGTAAAAAAGGGAATATGTGCTAACTCTAGCATGGTAAGTATATTCGTATAGTTAAGTTCATAAAGCAGACTAAAACCGATGATATCAAACCGGTCAAGGGGTTTATGAGATTCCAGTGACATAATCGGTATGCCGGATGACCTAAGCAGAATTTCCATATCGATCCCAGGAGCAAAAACCCGTTCAGCAGCTATCTCGCGGTGACGGTTAAGGATCTGATAAAGGATCTGAAGACCAAAATGCGATGTGCCTATTTCATATAGGTCCGGAAAAGCAAGAGCAAAACATAGTTTGACATTGCGGTGATCTTTTTTAATCGTGTTTATTTCCGAGCCTAAATAACGACTGGGTTGCTCTACCAGCGGTAAGATATCTTGAATGGTTGTTATGCTCATGATATATGTATTTTTTTAGCTATACTTTTAACGGTTATAATTTGACCTTTCTAAATATTGGAATGGACAACTGATAATCCAATTGATAAAAAAAAGCCATTTAATGGCGTGCACAGTATATTATTATAAAGATGTCTAAAATGCCAAAGATAAAAACACTAAACAATAATAAACTTATAGTTTCAGTGGTTGCCGTTCTTATTTTTTCTATTATGCTTTTTGTTAACCCCTCTGACAACCCTGCTGCCGAAAACCCACGGGAAAGCGCCGTTGTAATGGCCGTAAAAAAAATCAGTCCGGTTGTCGTTAACATAAGTTCAGAGTTCGAGGTTCGCAAGCGGGTTAATCCTTTTTCCGGATTCGGCATGGGTCCTTCTTTCGAAAGTTTTTTTAATGACTTTTTTGACCCCGGATTTGAACACCGATATAAACGATCCAGCCTGGGCTCCGGAGTCATTATCGACGGAAAACGCGGTTTTATCCTAACCACTCAACACGTCATTTTAAAAAGCAAAACCATTACGGTCAGTCTTAAAGACGGACGAGAATTCAAGGCACAGATAGTGGGGGCGGATCCCGACTCTGATCTGGCGGTATTGCGTATTTCTTCCCAAAAAGCCTTACCTGACATTACAATGGGCAATTCCAGCAATCTGATGATCGGTGAAACGGTAATCGCCATCGGCAACCCTTTCGGTTTTTCGAATACCGTAACCACCGGTGTTATCAGCGCTACAAACAGGAGCATAAGGACTGAAGACATGGTCTATCATGATTTTATACAGACCGATGCATCAATCAATCCGGGTAATAGCGGAGGACCGCTGTTGAACATAAACGGAGAACTTATCGGTATAAATACCGCCATATATGCCAAAGCTCAGGGCATAGGCTTTGCCATACCCATTAACACCGCCAAACGAATTGTCTCCGACCTTATAAGATACGGAGAAGTTATACCGGCATGGATCGGTATCACCGTACAGGATATTGATGCAGACCTTGCGCGGTATCTAAAAGCATCTGGTATCAAGGGCGTTTTGGTCAAAAAAGCTGAAAAGTCCGGCCCTGCCAGCAAAGCCGGTATCCGTGAAGGCGACATCATTCTTTCAATTAAAACCCGAGACATAATTTCTGAAAAAGGTTTCCATAGAGCAATAATCGCTCATTCAGCCGGAGAAAAAATCGATATAACGTTCTGGCGAAACCGTAAAACCAAAACGGTTGCGGTTAAAACATCGGTGTTCCCGAAAGAACTGGCTCTGGATCTCGCTTATAACCTTCTGGGCATTTCGGTTGAAAATCTTTCGACGAAAAACCGTTACACCTATAAAGCGATGGCAAAACAAGGCATCCTGATTTCAGATCTTAATCGCCAATCTTTCCTGGCCCGTATCGGCGCAAGACCCGGAGACGTTATACGACAAATAGACGAAATAACCATTAAAAACATTAAAGACTTTGAGGAGGCCATTATAAAATACCGGCAAAAAAATTCCCTTGTAATAGTTTTGCAGAGAGGAGATCAACTCTATAATATTACCGTAAAATTATAATTGAATCGAGTATCATGAACGTCCGGTTTATGTGTAAGCCAGCGTAACATAAGGTTTTCTTGTTATTTTTCAGTGATTAACCCCGAAGTCTGAAAAGGATATTCTATATGAAACGTATCAAAATAGTGCACCTATTAACATCAGAACTCCCCGTAAATAACGTTCTTATAAAGGGATGGGTTCGAACCCGTCGTGATTCAAAAGGTTTTTCTTTTATTGAAGTCAATGACGGATCATGCCTCAAAAACATTCAGATCATGGCTGACAGCTCTTTACACAATTACCCGGAAATCGCCAGGCTTTCAACAGGATCAGCGATAATTATCACCGGTGACCTGGTGGAATCCATGGGCGCCGGACAAAAATGGGAGATTCAGGCGGATCGGGTTGAGATTGTCAGCCTTGCCCCCGATTCATATCCTCTGCAAAAAAAACGCCATACCGACGAGTTTTTAAGAACAATTGCCCATTTGAGACCCAGAACCAATAAATATGGCGCCATATTTAGGATAAGATCCGAGCTTTCATATGCCATCCATAAATTTTTTAGGGACAGGGGGTTTAAATATATTCATTCTCCGATTATAACCGGTTCAGATTGCGAAGGCGCAGGTGAATTGTTTCGGGTAACCACCCTGGCTCTGGAAAATTTACCAAAAAAAAACGGAATGGCCGACTATACCCAGGATTTTTTTAGCGTCGAGGCAAATTTAACGGTCTCCGGACAGTTGTCCGCCGAGATGTTTGCCCTGGCTTTGGGTGATGTTTACACCTTCGGCCCCACGTTCAGGGCTGAAAATTCTCACACCAGCCGGCATGTTGCCGAGTTCTGGATGGTGGAACCGGAAATGGCGTTTTGCAACCTAGAAGAAAACATGAATTTGGCCGAAGAGATGATTAAATATCTCACCGCCTTTATCCTCGATGAATGTATGGATGATCTTGAACTATTTGCGAAATTTGTGGACAAAAACCTTTTATCGACTCTCGAAAACGTTTCATCTTCAGATTTTGAGCGTCTTCCCTATCAAAAAGCTGTAGAAATACTAAAAAAATCCGGGAAAAAATTTGAATATAACATCGATTTTGGAAAAGACCTACAAACCGAACACGAACGTTACCTGACCGAACATCACTTTAAAAAACCTCTAATTGTCTTTGATTACCCCAAAACCATAAAACCATTTTACATGCGCGTAAACCATGACAACAAGACCGTTGCGGCCATGGATGTTCTGGTACCGAAAATTGGAGAAATTATCGGCGGAAGCCAGCGCGAAGAACGATTAGACATACTTGAAAAACGAATGGACGAGACGGGAATGCCAAAAGACGCTTATTGGTGGTACCTGGACTCCCGCCGATTTGGAAGCGTAGAGCATAGTGGTTATGGTCTAGGATTTGAACGACTTCTTATGTTTATGACCGGAATATCCAATATCAGGGATGTTATCCCCTTTCCAAGAACACCGAACAGTATAGAATTCTGATTGTTCATTTAAGGGGTTGTCCGGGTCGGTTTTCAGGTTTTCATACACCTTAATTTTGCAAGATCTTCGGCATATCCATATAGGTGCAGCCCTTTGCTTTCAACAATCATTTCACCGTCTTTCACACCTATCTCCCCGGCCATATAATTTTTAAGATTCTGAATTCCGGCCAGATTTGCCGGAAGTCCTCCCCATAGATCCCATGATCGAAAATATATAATAAAATGAAGGGATTCATCCTGGATTCGTGTGTCAATGGATCGCAGGCAAGGCGGGTCTAAAAGCGTTAGATCAGACGGGTGTGCAACCTGTAATACCATTTGATTATTCCTGCTCCCGTACTCTTTATATGTCTGAATAACCCACTCTATCTGATTAAGATATAGCTGCCCGTTTTCTTCAAAAACGGCTTGACCGTCAATTTCTCTTTTATCCATTATTTCAGTATTGGCCTGCTCCCACCACGCAAGTTTATCGCCCTTAAGCAATGTTCTTGTAAGACGTTCTCCATATGTGTACGATTCTCCGGGTTCTTTTTGCCCCGTCATTAAATATTCAATGTACGATCTTTCATGCCCGTCGCCACCATAGATGTATTCCCGTTCTACCGGATTGGGAATCCCGCAGGCAGGGGGAATGTCCGGCAGAAGCGGTTCTGAAGATGGATGCATGATATGACCGAAAAAATAATCATATTCCAGCCTTGTCTGCCCGGCATAACTGCCTCGATCTATTTTAAACCGTCGTCCATGTTCGAGAATATCATGAACGGCCTGAAACCAAAGGTCTGGCAAATCTCTTGCTTGCATCTTATGGATATACATCTTTACAATTTCTTGTTGAAGATTTTTTGAATTGAGAATTGAAGAATAAATATTATACGCTTGAATAGTTAATCGAAAATTTTTTAATTCAGCACTTATATATCCAGTATACTTACTTCAAGGGCATTATTGTTTATAAATTCTCTTCTGGGTTCCACTTGTTCGCCCATGAGTATTGTAAAAATTTCATCTGATTCAACCACATCATCAACTTTAACCTGTAAAAGGGTTCTTTTTTCGGGATTCATTGTAGTTTCCCATAACTGGTCGGGATTCATTTCACCCAAACCTTTGTATCTTTGAATACCGAGCCCTTTTTTTCCTTCTGTTATCATAAAAGTTAGAAGACTTTGTTTATCCTGTATGCAAACCGAATCTGTTTTATTGTCTTGATTATAAATAAGAAATGGTGGGGTATCATATTTGAATATGTTTTTACCAAGGACAATACTTGTTTGAAAATCATTTGAATAAATAAGACTTCGGCCTATCTTGACAGGTGTGACATCTTTGCCGGTCGAATCTATCGAAAATTGTCTTTGTTTTCCGTTAAAGGGCGACGTAACAGTCAATTCATAAATATTTCGTTCATAATTCCAGTTTAACTCGCTGACATCATAATTTTTTTCACTTAACATCGTCCTTAAATTCAACATTTTTTCTTGGTTTTGAAGAAAATCTTTATTTTCAACCTTTTGTTTAATGAGTAATTCTATAAGATCATTCTGAAAACCACGTTTTTCCATTCTCGACAAAATTAAATAATATTCCGAAAGCTCAGATATAAAAAGATATAATTTGTGTTCTGAAAGCATAGTTTCATGTTTTCCGATCTTAATATCTTTTTTATTACAAACCCTCTTTAACACATAATCATTAAATTCCTTTTCATTTTTTAGATAAATCGCTTTTTTTCCTTTACCGACTTTAAATAAAGGGGGTTGCGCGATATACAGATATCCTTTATCAACCATTTCTTTCATATGTCTATAAAAAAAAGTTAATAGAAGCGTTCTTATATGAGACCCGTCAACATCAGCATCTGTCATTATAATGGTTTTGTAATACCTGATTTTATCAATATCGTATTCTTCCTTACCCACACCGGTGCCTAATACAGTTATGATATTTTTTATTTCCTCACTACGCAGCACTTTATCAAAACGCGATTTTTCAACATTTAATATTTTCCCTTTTAATGGTAAAATCGCCTGAAATTTTCTATCTCTGCCCTGTTTCGCACTGCCCCCTGCAGAATCTCCTTCCACAAGAAAAAGTTCTCTTTCGGAAGGTTCTGAAATCTGACATTCAGCAAGTTTACCCGGAAGCGTTGAATCTATCAAAGCACCCTGTTTTCTTGCAAGATCCCGAGCACGTTTTGCCGCGTCTCTTGCCCGAGAAGCATCAACAGCTTTAGCAATGATTTTTCTTGCCACTCCTGGATTTTCTTCCAGAAACACATTTAATTTTTCGTTTATAAGAGACTCAACAAGACCTTTAACCTCGCTATTTCCTAGTTTTGTTTTTGTCTGCCCCTCAAACTGTGGAGATTTTATTCTAATACTTATAACTGCAGTCAAGCCTTCTCTTATATCCTCCCCACTAATCTTTGCCTGAAGATTTTTCGGAAGATTTCCGTTAGTTGTATATTGATTTATTGTGCGCGTTAACGCAGCTTTAAAACCTATAAGATGAAATCCTCCTTCTATTGTATTGATATTATTGGCAAATGAAAATATTTTTTCGGTAAATGTGTCATTATATTGTATTGAAACTTCTATCTGAACTTCATTTTTTATACCTTCTATAAAAATGGGTTTATGAAGCACTAAATTTCTTCTGTTAAGATATTCAACAAATGAAACAATACCTCCTTTATAAAAAAATTCATCCTTTTTATCCGAACGTTCATCTTCTATTATTAATCTTACCCCTTTATTTAAAAAAGCAAGTTCCCTTAACCTACGGATCAGTATTTCGTAACTAAAATTATCTATCTCTAAAATCTCTGTATCAGGAATAAAATGTATTTTTGTACCCCGTTTTTTTGTTTTACCTATAATACTTAATTCTCTCGTTTTTATACCTTTTTCATAGCTCTGATAATAAATATTTCCGTCAGTATAAACTTCTAATTCCAATATTTTAGAAAGTGCGTTTACCACTGAAACGCCCACACCGTGTAACCCTCCGGAAACTTTATATGAATGATCGTCGAATTTACCTCCTGAATGAAGCTTTGTCATTACAACTTCAACAGCGGGCATATTCTCTGTTTTTTGAATTCCTACGGGTATT
>JAYEFV010000569.1:0-1545 GCA_034658755.1 Thermodesulfobacteriota bacterium
ATTGATATTTTTGTCATTTGTATTTGTGCAGCCTGTCCCGCTCGAAGGACCGGGGAGTTTCGACATTCGAATTTCGGATTTTCCCGTCCCCCACAGATGGGCGAAATGTATGAGTCTATACGAATATCTCATGTTGCCTTTTTAAGGTGCTAAACTTTTGAGACGGGGCACTAGGTCCGCGCAAAGTCGGTCCGAATGCTGATGATCTGATCGGTTAGTAAAATGGGTGAATTATCCCTTGATATGATTCACAGAATCAATGAATCAATAAAAGACCATCATATTGAATGTCAAGCATTATTTGCCCCTTTTCCTCTCATTAATACGTCCCGCATGTCCTCCCCACATTGACCGTATTGGCCAACGTTTGCGCGGGAGATGCCTGCTTGTAATGCTCGACATTTCATCCTGTTTTTTCAGTCTTGATCCTCAATATCTCGCGCGCTTTTTTCGTAGGCCGGTATTTCTGAAAACGACTTTTTGGCTTTTCGGGGATGGTCAGTTCAATCAAGCCAGCTTCGATTGCAGGTTTGAGATAATTCATTCTGAATGTCGGCTTGTGTTTCAGTTTCAATTCCTTGATCAGTTCTTTGCCGCTCTTCTCCCCTGTTTTCAAGGCTCTCAGCAATTTTTTTACTTGGTCGGTGACTTGGTCGGTGACTTCTTTTTGTATGGTTTCCGGCCTTGTTAAGGTTGCAATAAAAAAGTCCTCTGTATCGAACGTAATTTCAATACCCCTTTCAGCCATAGCTTCGCGCATCCTGGCAATACCGGAGCCGATTTTTTCAGTAATACCAAGTCGATAAAAGGCATCAAATATTATAGGATTTCGCGCCACACTCAACTTTCCAAACTTACTTTTGTTAAAAAGAAGGCGGCCTGGATTGATTATTTCCACCCGGTTGTCATAGATTTCAACAAGGATGCCAGCGCCTTCCTCATAATAATCTCGATGGACAATTGCATTAACAAGCCCTTCCCGTAAAACTTCAAGGGGAATTTCCGAAATCTCTTTTCGCGGGCCGCCATCTTTTATGATGTATTCAAATCTAAGATGCTGCTGCAGAAATCGAAACGCATCCTTATAGTTAGAAAAAAGATCAGACTTAAAGTCCTTCCTATCAAGTATCTTCGTTTTGGTAGTACCTTTAAAAAGCACACAGGTAATAAAGTTGTGACGAATATGAGATTCAATATCCCCGCCGAAAAAAAGTGCTCCGGCATTTGTAATCTGAAATCCTGCTTTATCTTCCGCAAAGCCTAAATTTGTCAGTAAATCCTCACTGTTTTCAGGAGAAGTGATTCCTGTTTTATCTAAAAAATGGCGCCATTTTGTGTCTTAAATTCCTCAGGATAATTGAAACCCATGCATGGTTGCATATCAAACTTAAATTTCCCAGCGCCCGCAGCAAGCGCTAATATTTCATTTCTTGTCAACTTTTGAGAATTAGGGCCCTCTCTTAAAAAGAAACCCTTTGAGCAACGCACAGGCTTATCAAGACTTTTCTCTACTGAAACAACAAGCAGTTTTACGCCTTCGTACCG